>DATDIC010000509.1:0-2454 GCA_036521275.1 Acetobacteraceae bacterium | reverse complement strand
AGCCGGAACATGTTCAGGAGCGGCCCGGTGCCCATGCGCGGAGTGTCCTGGGTTCGCAGGGTGGCGAGCGTTCCGTCATCGCCGACCCGGGCGGCGGCGGTTGCCAGCCGCAGCAAAGTACGCCGTTGCGGGTCGTCGAGCGTGCCGGAGACCGGCACGGCCTTGGAGACATAGTCCTTCAGCGCGCCTTCGGCGCCGGGCCAGTCCTGCGCACGCTCGAGAATTGAGGCACGGGCTTCGTCCGCCGCGGCGGTGCCGAGGGCCGACAATGCCGACACGGCGCCGGCAACGTCGCCGGTACGGGCTTCGGCGTCAGCCAGCGTCAGGGTGCGGTTTTCTGTCAGCCCAGCCGGCAAATCGCCGGACGCGGAGGCGGATAAGGCGGCGAGAGCGCCTGCCGCGTCGCCTTGGCGCAGGCGGAGCATGGCAAGCCGCGCGCCGAAGCCTGCCCGAGCGGCACCAGTGGGTGCCGCATGCACCAGCTTGTCCAGCAGTCGTCCCGCCTGTTCCGGCAGATCGAGTGCCAGCAGGCGGTCGGCCAGGCGGGACTGCAAATCTTCGCCCGCGGGGCCGCCGGGCAACAGATCGGTATTGGCATCCACGAGTGAGACGAAATCGAGCGGCGGCATGGTGTTGCCGCGCGGGTCCGCGAGGAAGGCGGCGAACATCGTCTTCATCCGGGCCTGGATTGCGTCCTGCTGATCGGGAAACTCATCGACCGTGGCGCGCAGCAAGGTCAGCGCATCAACCCACCGCCCCTGGTCGGCGCGCAGGCCCGCCAGCCGTTCCCGCAGATCGAGCTCCCGCTGGTCGCCGCGCCAAGCATATAGCAGCGCGTCCAGGGCGTCTGCCGCCTGGCCGGCATTGATCCGGGCGGTGGCGAGACGCAATTCCACGGCCCGGCGGGCGGCGCGGATCCGGACGAGGCGATCCTTGCCGATTGCAAGCGCATCGTAAATCTTCAGCGCCGCGTCGGTGTCGTTGCTGGACTGTGCGAGCATGCCGCGGGCCAAGGCCAGAAGCGGGTCTTCAGGACGGGCGGTCAGCAGGGAGTCGGCAGCCGCGGGTTCGCCACCTGCGATCATGGTTTCGGCGGCCAGCGGCAGCAGCCGGTCGCGCAGCGCCGGTCCATAGGTCAGGATCAAGGGCCAGGTTGCGGCAAAGCCGGCGGCTGCTTCCGGCATATCGGCGTGCAGCTCGGCGCGGCGCACGGCCCGCCACAATGTCATTTCGTCGGTTCCGGCGAGGGCCGGATCGTTGATATTGCCGGCGTCTTCCGGACGGCCGGCAATCAGGGCGGCGATCGCGGCAAGCGCAACGTGGTCCGGCACGTCAGCCTCGGTGGGGTTCTCGGTCGCGGCCACGTGCAGGACGGCGGCAGCGTCCTCACCAAGGCCGAGCGTGATCATCGTCTGCGCGACGGCACGCTGGCGCGGTCCGCGTGCCAGCGGCGGTGCGTCCGCCGCCGCCACGATCTGATCGCGCATCCGTTGCGCCAGGGCGGCCGTGGGCATGGCTGGGAATTCGAACCGGCGCGTCAGGTTCGCCGCCTGTCCGGCTGCCGGATCGTTGCCGCCGATGGCGCCGGTCGCCAGCACGAGGCCGGTGCCGCCGAGCGCGAACCCACGCGGAATCACGTCCAGTGTCAGCCGGTCGGAGAGCGGCTCTACCACCACGCCTTGCCAGGTCGGCAAAAGCACGAACTGCGGCGTGTCGTAGCCGACGACAACCGCCTGGCCGGCCTTCCGTTGCGTGCCTACCAGCAGCGCATCGCCCGACCGCGGGTCGATGATCGTGACCGCCCGCCCGGGGGTGTCGGTGGCGAATTCGAGCCGACCGTCCCGCGAGTTGATCGGGATCGGATGTGGCGCCGGCGCGACCGTGGCCACGGCGATGCGCCAGCCATCAGGTGCCTGCTGCAAGCCGAGTTGCCCGCCGTCCGGCAGGGGAAGCTCGACCACGGTGGCATCGGCCAGCACGTGCACCGCGGCCTGGCCGAACACCGGGTCATCGTGCAGCGATGCAAGGTCGAGCGGCTGCGGCTGGTCGAACACCAGCACCGCCTGGGTGCCGCGGCGAAAGGCGGCCGCGCCGACGGTGGGATCAAACGGCAGCAGGATCGCCGAGCCGGCAACGCCCGGGGGCAGAGGGACCTTGGTGCTGGCAAGCGCGGCTGGGGCGTTGCCTGTGGCCGGCGGCGATGCGCGTACCGGCGACGCTGGTGCCGCCTGGCTGGGTGGGGATGCACTGGGTGGGATCGGCGATGGGCTGGCCACCGGCCGTACTGGAGGCGCCGAGGCTGGCAGCGACACCGGCTGAACGGTGGGCGACGGGGCGGTTTCGTGGCGGTCGAGCGGCAGGGAGGCGCGCACCGGGCTAGTCGGCAGCGATGCAGTCCGGACCGGATCGAGCACGTCCACCACGAGGCGGTCCTGCATGCGCATGGTCCTGATC
>DATDIC010000508.1:0-8704 GCA_036521275.1 Acetobacteraceae bacterium | reverse complement strand
CCCACCCGACGTTTTAGACAAATATGACCCTCGCTGTCTTCAAGCGCCTGGCCGTTGCAGCATTGCTGCTGGAGTGCGTCAGCGGCGTTCACGCCTTCGCTGCCGGGCCGCTTCTGTCGCCGGCCACAAATCTCCGAATCCCCGCGCCGCGGCTGTTATCCGTTCCATCGCCAGCCAGTGAGGAACTCGATCGCGTCGCCTTCGCTGTCGACGGTGCTGAGTCGAGCCACGGCGCCAACGCCGCGATGTGGCGGAGCGATATAGCTGGCCCCGAAGGACCGATGCAGGTCACCGCGGCCGCTGCGACGGATGTCGGTGGCGGCAATCGGTTCGATATCGTCCAGAACAGGGCGATCGGCCGCGCCTATCTGGCGAGAATGTTCCTTCGTTACGGTAACTGGCCCGATGCCGTGGCTGCCTATAACTGGGGGCCCGGCAACATGGACGCATGGATCAGGGAAGGGCGGCCGCCAGACCGGTTCCTGTTCGACGTGCGGGCGTATCAGACGCGCGTTCTGCTGGACAGCCTGGTCTGGAACGGCGCTTTGCAGCGCCCGCAGATGATAGGATCGCGACCGGAAGCCGCCAGCGGTGCGGCGACCAGGTTGAGGGCTGCCTCATCACATCGCACGGCGTTCGACCGCGCCTGGGACCGGTGGGTGGAAGCAAAGACGAAGCCCGTACCGCCGATCCGAATATCCGTGGGATCGGCATCACCGGACCGCATCCCCAAGCGGACGTTCCATGTATGGGAGCAGCACATGTTGCGCGCGGTGAGCCAGCTCACGATCGTTCCTTAGCTGCATGCGCTGGTAGGATTTATCCTCCAGCCGCGGGACGAGGAACATGTCCGTCGCTCATGTATTCGGCCAGCACGACGCTTGCCGTGGACATATGTGCCCGCATCAGCCGTGCGGCTTCGTCGCCATCGCCGCGATGCACCTGAATGATCAATCCTTCATGTTCGGCGTAGGATTGTCTGAGGCGTTGGCTGCCATGGAATTGCGCTCGCCGGAATGGGGCGAGACGCAATCGCAATGCAGCCGCGTGCGATTCAAGGAAGGAGTTATGGGTGCCGCGGTAAATTGCCGAGTGGAACTGCTGGTTCATCTGGTCATACAGATTGATATTGCAGTTGCGGACGGCATCGAGCGATTTGCGGTGCAGCAGCAGCAGGGCCAGGCGCTCGGTGGAGGTCATCCGATGGGTGGCCGTACGCACGCAGATCGCCTCGATCTCCGCCATGACCTCGAACATCTCTCCCAGCTTGTCGAGCGTGAGGGAGACCACGCGGACGCCGCGCCTTGGCTCGATCGATACCAGCCCGGTCGCCGCCAGCTCGCGCAGCGCCTCGCGCACCGGGGTCCGTGACACGCCGAAACGCCTGGCCACCTCCTGCTCGTCGATCTCGGCCCCCGGCTCCAGCTCGCCGGCGGTGATTTCATCGGCCAGAGCGGTCCGGATCACCTCGGACAAGGTCGTTGATGAGGTCGATGCCAGCGGCAAGGCGACCACAGCGGACTCTCCTTCGTCTGGCTTTTTTGTCATGATATCGATGCATCCTACTCGCCAGGATTTTCCTGGCCGACAGCACGATCGGCAGGCGATAGACCGCATTCTCCTGGGTGCGCAAGACTATTTTGCGGGGCATCCTCAGGGCACTGGCGGAACTTGCCACACCCACCTTGTTTGCGGGACAATCCTGCTGGACCAGTGGCAGTGCCCCGGCTGAGGCTCGTTGATGTCGCTTCGTCGTTACCAGGAAAGCGGGGTCGCGCTGCTCATCGTCCTCTGGATGGTGGCGCTGCTGGCAGTCCTGGCGATCACGTTTGCAAACAGTGCGCGCACCGAACTGGAGATGGCGCGGAACGAGTATGAGGCCGCGCACGCCCGCAACCTGGCGGATGCCGGCGTGTCGCTGGCGCTTCTCCGGTTGATCGAGCCTTTGTCAGACACGCTGATCCGAGAGGATGGCACGGCCATGCCATTCAGGTTCGGCGATGGATCCGTCAGGGTCAGCATGCAGAACGAGGATGGCAAGATCGACCTGAACGCCGCCTCGACCGCGCTGCTGGATCGGCTGTTTCGGGTGATCGGCCTGGCGGACGATGACAGCAGCCAGCTTGCAGCTTCGATCGCGGAATGGCGAACGGAGCAGTTGCGGAAATGGAATACCCATGTGCCGGGCGATGCGTCCCGCAACGACCATCGACCGACAATCGAAGCGTTCCGCAATCTGGAAGACCTGCGGCAGGTGCCGGGTGTGACAGCGGCGCTGTTCAGACAAATCACGCCCTTTGTAACGGTGTATTCGCACAGCTCTGCGATAGATCCGCTGACGGCACCGCTGAACGTGCTGCAGAGCCTGCCGGAGCTCAGCCCGCGGGCGGTTCAGGCGCTGGTTACCGCCAGGGCGGCGGCGGCACCAATTCCGGGTACGCTGCCGATGCTGAATGATCCCGACGGCACCGCACCGCACGTTGCGGCGACGACCCTCACGATCCGGTCTCAAGGGATCACGGCATCCGGTACGTCGTTCATCCGGGAGGTGGTGGTGACGCTGACCGGCGATGCCAAGGACGAGTTCCATATCCTCGCCTGGCGCCAGGCGATGGAGCCGGAGGCACCGCCTATCGCACGGTGATATTCAGCGGCTTCAACGCGCGCATCTTGTCGCGCAGGTCATTCGTCATCTGGTTCGCGTCGATCGGATTGCGCACCACCGTCGGCGACAACAGCACGAACAGCTCGGTGCGACCGGTTGAACGGGAGGTGTTTCGGAATAGCGGGCCGATCAAGGGGATGTCGGACAATACCGGAATCCCATTTCTTACGTTGCTGTGGTTCTCGGTGATCAACCCGCCAAGGGCGATCGTTTCGCCATCCCGCACCACGACCGAGGTGGTGATATGGCGATCGTTGATGGTGGGCGAGTTCAGCGTCGAGCTGGTGGTGTTGGCGACGTCGCTCACTTCCTGGTCGATATCGAGTGTGACCAGCCCGGTGGAGTTCACCCGCGGCGTCACTTGCAGCAGCACGCCGGTGTTGCGGTACTCGATGCTGTTGACCGCCGGTGCATCGGTGGTGATCAGGCTTTGCGCGGTCTGCGTGACGATCGGCACCTGCTGACCGACCTCCAGCGAGGCGGTCCGGTGATCCAGCACCAGCAGTTGCGGCGCCGAGATCACGTTCACATTGCTGACCGACCGCAGCAGGTCCAGCACCATCGCCTGGTTCGACGCTGTCAAGGCATAGTTGAATCCCGGAAACACGCCGCTGATATCCGCCGCTGTCAAGTTTCCGGTGCCGAGGTTATTGAACTCGAACTTGCTAGCGCCCGACTTGAAATAGTATTGCAGCCCGTATTGCAGCGAATCGCTCAGCGTAACCTCGGCGATCGTCGCTTCGATCAGCACCTGCAGTGGCACGATGTCGAGCTGGCGAATGATCGCCTCGATCATCCGGTAGTCGCGCGGGCGCGCATAGATCACAAGAGCATTGTTCTTGTCATCGGCAACAATCCGCACCGGTGGGGTTTGCAGGTTCCTGGAGCTGCCGGAGGCATTCTCCCCACCCAGCGCCTCGGCAATGCTCTGCTGCTGGTCCGTTTCGTTGCCCTGCTGGTTGGGCTGGCCGTACCCGCCAATGCCCTGCTGTCCTTGGCCCTGCTGCCCCACGGGCTGCTGCTGGCCGAATCCGGCGGGCGTTTGGCCAATTCCGCCAGCGCTGCTGGCCGTGTTGGTCATCAGGCCGCCGCCGGCTCCCGCTTGCCCCAGGCCGCCGGTCTGGCCGGATGCGCCGTTGCCGAAACCGCCATTCCCAGCGCCCCCATTCTGGGAGCCGATTTGCGCCGTGCCGTTGCCAGGCGCAATCTGCGCTCCCGCTGTCTGCACCGAACCGGGGGACAGCAACCTCGACAGCACCTGCGCCAGATCGGCGGCACGGCTGTTCTGCACGCGGTATTCGAATATTTTCGGCGTGGTCTCGTCATTGCCGTAGTCCAGCCGATCGATCCAGCTTTTCACCTCCAGCAGGTAGGCCGGCTGCGTCGAGATCACCAGCACTGCGTTCAGGCGCTGGATGGGTACGACGCGGACCAGCGCGGAGAGGGGGGTCGGTCCGTTGGCGTTCCCCTGCAGAATCTGCTGCACCTCGTCAGCGACATCCTTGGCCGTGCCGATATGCAGCGGATAGATGCCCAAGGACTTGCCGGCCAGCCAATCGACATCGAACTGCCGGACGAGATCAGCGAACCCTGTCAGGTCCGCAGCCGGCCCGGATACGATCAGCACGTTATGCGCGCCATCTGCCTGCAAGGTGCCACCGGTGGGCACGAACGGATCGAGAATGCTCTTCATGTCAGCGGCAGGCACGAACCGTAGCGGCAGAACGCGGACGCTGTATCCCCCCGGGGTTGGCGAGCCGACTGTCGCCATGCCGGCCTTGGTTGCACCCTCCAGCGGAACAACCTGATACAGGTTGCCAACCCGCAGCAGGGCCACGCCGCTGGCATGCAGTATCGATTCCAGCGTGGGCAGTACTGCACTGCGGGGGACCGGCGTGCCGGTCTGTGCCGTGACCGTCCCCTGCACCTTCGGATCGACGGCATAGTCGAGGTGCAACTGGTTGCCGAGAATTTCGCGTACCACGTCGCGAACATCGGCATTGACGAAATTGAACGAGATGTCGCCGCCGGGACCCGTCGTGATGGCCGGCATTGCACCGCGTGACGTGGACCGGAACGGATCAGTGCCGATCAGCGTCTGAGGTGCGGCAAAATGCTGCGGGCCCGCCCCGGCATTGTCGTTCGACAGAGGCAGGGGCGTTGGGCGGACGCTACGGCCAGCCGAGATCCCCGATGGAATTTCCGGCATTGGCGGGGAGGAGCATGAACTCGGAATAAACGCCAGCAGCAACAAGCAGATACAACGCCGAAAGCGACGCCCACCCAGCTCCGCCCCCGCGTGGCTCGGTAACCTTGTAGGCACCTGTTACGTCCGCTACAGACTGCGCCGCTTATCGATGATGCGTTGGAGTCCGATCAAGGGGCGGATTGAGGCTCGTAGACTGACATAGTGGTATGCGCTCTTTGAGCCACAATCTACCGGGGTCCGGCGATCGGCCGTTCAGCGAAGTGTCGCAACGGATGGCGGCACGGCGGGCGGCGGCAGGCAGCGACCCCGATAGATGATGCTGTCCGCCGGCGTCGCCAGAGTGCTCTGATATTGGAATATGACCTCCCGCGAGATGACATCATAACCAAACCGGCACATCCCGTTCAGGTGGACGTAGTGATCAAGCCACACCAGGCGCCGGCGCTCCGCATAGCTCTGGCTAGCTGGAGACAGAAACGGTGTTGTTTCCACCACGAACTGGAACCCGTCCGGCGGTGCCGGCTGAAACTGGCCGAGCTCCGTCCCGTCCGGCCACATACATCCGGCCAGCATGATCGGCCAGGCCAGAGCAGCAACACGCCACATACGCCGACTCCGTTCCATGCGGCCGGTTGATCCTGGACATTGTTGAGCCGAAAGTCGATTCCACGTATATGACAACTCCAACCATCCTGCATGCACGAATTCTGCCGCATCCGGAACAGCCCATGCGATTTGCCGAGCCCATTGACGATGGATACGGCGGTTGCGGCTCAGGCAGGCGGGATATGGACCCATGAACGCCCCGGAAGCGGAGCAACCGGATCGCGCAGCGTTCGAGGGCGCGCTGCTGTCGCGTCTGCTCTCCGCCGGCGCGCTCGATGAATTGGCCGCGGAGCGCGCGCTCCGGTTGCAGGCTGGCACGCCCGACACGGTCGAAAACATCCTGATCCGCCTTGGCCTGGTGCACGAGCGTGATGTGGCGCAGGCCATTGCCGACGAGCTTGGGCTGAAGCTGGCTCAGGCAACCGATTTTCCCGATACCCCTGTGCTGGAGGCAGCGAGCCCGAAATTTCTCCGTCAGGCACGCGTGCTGCCGCTCGCCGAGGAACCGGAATGCCTCGTCCTGGCGATGGTGGATCCGCTTGACCGGCAGCCGGTCAATTCCTTCCGTCTGCTCTCCGGCAAGCCGGTCTCGGTGCGGGTCGCCACGCCGTCCGACGTCGAGCTGATGCTCGAGCGGCTGTACGGCGGAGCACAGAATTCGATGGACGGCCTCGTCGATGAGATCGATGCCGCGGACGATCTCGGCAGCGACGAGGATGTCGCACGGCTGCGCGATCTGGCCAGCGAAGCGCCGGTCATTCGCCTGGTCAATCTGTTGATTGCCCGCGCCATCGAAGGCCGCGCCTCCGACATCCACATCGAGCCGTTCCACAATCGGCTGGCGGTCCGCTATCGCATCGACGGCATGATGCGCGACGGCGCCATGCCGCCCGCCCGGCTGCGTGCCGCCATCGTCTCCCGCATCAAGATCATGGCGAAGCTGAACATCGCCGAGCACCGGCTGCCGCAGGACGGGCGCATCCGCATCGCCGTGCGGGGCAAGGATTACGATTTGCGGGTCGCCACCGTCCCGACGCTGCATGGCGAGGCGGTCACCATGCGCATCCTGGACCGTTCCAGCCTGGTCGAGGATTTCGCCGACCTGGGATTCGAGCCTGATACGCTGCAGCGCTATCTGCGATTGCTGGATCAGCCGCAAGGCATCCTGCTGGTCACCGGCCCGACTGGCAGCGGCAAGACCACCACGCTCTATACCAGCCTGATGCGCCTTAACACGCCGGAGAAGAAGATCTTCACTGTGGAAGATCCGGTCGAATATCAGCTCGACGGGGTCAATCAGGTGCAGGTGAAACCGCAAATCAACCTGAGCTTCGCCGACATCCTGCGTGCCCTGCTGCGCCACAACCCTGACATCATCATGATCGGCGAGATGCGCGACCTGGAAACCGCGCAGATTGCCATCCAGGCGGCGCTGACCGGCCATCTCGTGCTGTCGACGCTGCACACCAACAACGCCGCCACCTCGATCACGCGGCTGCTCGACATGAGGGTGGAGGATTATCTGGCGACCTCCACGGTGAACGGCATCGCCGCCCAGCGGCTGGTGCGTCGGCTCTGCGAAACCTGTCGCCGGCCGCGTCAGGCGCTGCCGGAACTGGTGGAACGAATGGGACTTCGCCAACTGGTTGCCGACGATGCCACGCCCACGCTGTACGATCCGGTCGGTTGCCCGGCCTGCCAGAACACCGGCTTTCGTGGGCAGACCGCGCTGATGGAGGTGCTGGTGGTGTCGGATGCGATCCGCCGCCTGGTGCTGGAGCACGCGGAGGGTCGCGAGATCCAGCGTGTCGCGGTGGAAGAAGGGATGCGCACGATGTACACGGATGGGCTGCTCAAAGCGCTGAAAGGCACCACCACGCTGGAGGAAGTCTTGCGCGTGACGCGCGACGTCTGAACCCATGCCCGCCTTCCGCTACATCGCGTCGGCGTCGCCAGCCAGCACCATCGAGGGACGGATGGAGGCGCCCACCCGTGCCGCGGTGGTGGATCGTCTGCATGCGCTCGGCCAGGTGCCGATCCGGGTCGAGGAGATCGGCACCACGACCCTTTCGCGGCTGCTGTCGGTCGATCTGTTCGGTGCACGCCGCATCTCGTCGCGCTCGTTGGCCCTTCTTACCAGCCAGTTCGGGACCCTGCTGCGCGCCGGGCTGGAGATCGATTCGGCTCTGACCGTGCTGCAGGAGCTGGTGGAAAACAACCAGGCACGGGAAGTCCTGCGCGCGGTCACCGACAAAGTTCGCGGTGGTGCCTCCCTGGCCGACGCCATGGCGGCGCAGAAGGATGTTTTCGCACCCTACTATGTCAGCATGATCCGGGCCGGCGAGGCCGGCGCGAGCCTCGATGCGGTGCTGGAGCGGCTGGCGGAGTTCCTCGCCAGGTCGCAGGCGACGCGGGACCATATCAAGTCGGCGATGGTCTATCCGATCCTGGTTGCGCTGACCTGCTGCCTTTCCATCGCGACGCTCGTGTTGTTCGTGGTGCCGCGCTTCAAGCCGCTGTTCGAACAGAGCGGTGACGCGCTGCCGCTGTCCGCGCGCTATCTGCTGAATGCTTCAGACTTTCTGCGTGCATGGTGGTTCGTGCTGCTGCTGGCGCCGTTTTTGATCGGCTTCGTGATCCGCCTGCAGTTGCGCAATCCGTCGCGCCGTGCGTGGCGGGACAGATGGGTGCTGAAACTGCCGTTGTTCGGCACCCTGGTCCGCGACATCGAAGTGGCCCGTTTCAGCCGCACTCTCGGAATCCTGCTGAAAAACGGTGTTTCGCTGTTGAGCAGCCTGACAATCACGCGCGAGACGATCCGCAACACGGTGTTCGTCGATGCGATCAATGCGGTCATCGATCGCGCCAAGGCGGGAAAGGGTCTCGCCGAACCGATCCGCCAGACCAAGGTGTTTCCGGCACTGGCGGTTCACCTCGTCCGGGTGGGAGAAGAAAGCGGCCGGCAGGAGGACATGCTGCTCAAGATCGCCGACCTGCTTGAAGCAGAGACCCGCAGCCGGATCGACAGGCTGCTGACATTGCTGACCCCGGCGGTGACCATCGTGCTTGGGGTGGTGGTTGCGGGGATTATCATGTCGATCCTGACCGCGTTGCTCAGCGTCTATAATCTGACGATGTAAGCGGCATGGCAGGGCTGGCTGGCAATGGAACGGCGGGCGGTCGGGCGGCCCATGGCGGGTTTACGCTGCTGGAACTGCTGGTGG
>DATDIC010000507.1:0-12576 GCA_036521275.1 Acetobacteraceae bacterium | reverse complement strand
GGGAATGACAGGGGACCGGGATGGGTCCGCCTTCAGGGCGATTAGTATCAAACCACTCACGTTCGTCATTCCCGCGAAAGCGGGAATCCAGGCATCACATGAACCAGCTCGCGATCAACCCGGCGCTGGCGGCAAAGATCGCCGCGGTGGTGACGTACCCAAGGATGTTTATCGCGGTGCCATTCATCTGTTCACCCATGATCCGCCGGTCATTCGTCATCAGCATGATCAGCAGCAACAATGGCGGTGTCGAGAACCCCTGTATGACGCCCGCCCACACGAGCGCCCTCATTGGATTGAGGCCGGCGAAATTCATCGCCACGCCGATCAGCGTGAACAACACGATGGCCGCATAGAAGCGGCGGGCGTCACGCAGCCTGGCGCCGAGGCTGTACCGCCACCCGAACGACTGCGCGATATCATAGGCCGCACCCGTGGTCATGACCGGCACCGCGAGAAAGCCGACCCCGATCATGCCGAACAGAAACAGCAGCCCGGCCCCGCGTCCGGCAAGCGGTACCAGCGCCTGCGCGGCCTCGGCGGCGGTCTGGATATCGGTGCGCCCGGATTTGTGCAGCGTGGCCGCCGTGGACAGGATGATGAAGTACATCACCACGTTCGAGAAGATCATCCCGATCAGGATGTCGCGCCGGCTGCTCGCCAGTTCAGAGTCGGTTGCGCCCTTGCGCTCGGACAGCCGGGTCTGGCCGGCGGCGATCTTTTCTTCGACCTCCTCGTTCGACTGCCAGCTATAGATGTACGCCGACAACGTGGTCCCGATCACCGCCACGGTGATGGTCAGGAAGTCGCGGTTGAATTGGATCGCCGGCAGGAATGTGCCGCGCAGCACGTCACCGACGTCCGGCTTTGCCATGCACGCGGCGCCCGCATAGGCAAGCAGCGCGAGCGCCAGCCAGCGGAACACGTTGCGGATCAGCACATATGAACCATACAATTGAAGCGCGACGACAACGACGGCGATCGCGGCAGTCAGCCACGGGATGGGAACCGGAACGAACTGGTTCACCGCCGCCGCCATGCCACCCAGATCGGCGCCGGCCTCGATGGTGTTGCCGATGACCACCCCGATCAGGGTCGGGAACAAAATCCAGCGCGGGTAATAATCCTTGATCACCTGGAACAGGCCGCGCCCGGAAACCTGTCCCAGTTTGGCGGACAGGTAGACGACGGCAAACATCATCGGCAACGTTACCGGGGCGGCCCAAAGAAACGACGGGCCGAGCTTCGCGCCGGCGCTGGCGTACGTGCCGATGGCAGATGGATCGTCGTCCGCCGCGCCGGTGATCAACCCGAGCCCGAGTGCCCGGGTAACGCCGCGCCGTCTGCGGCCACTCGGCTGGTTTCGCGTCATGTCGGCCGGCTACGGAATGGCCCGGCACTCGCGACGCACAGGATCAGGGGCACGGACGCCTAGCGGCTCGCGGCATCCTTCTTCGCGGCCGGGGGAATTGGAATGGCCGACCAACGGACGTGTCCGCCGAGACGAGACAAAATGCCGGCTGCTCGATGGACATCGGCTCTCCGCACCGTTTCGGGCAAAACGTAAGCTGCCCGGTGCGGTTCCCGAAAACTCAGCCGCCGGTGACGCTCATGTGGCGGGCAACGGCCGGGCGCTGATGGCGGCGATCGATGATGAAATCGTGGCCCTTGGGCTTGCGGCTGATCGCTTCCAGAATGGCGGCGTCAAGCTGGGTGTCGGAGGCGTTGTCGCGCAGCACCGCGCGCAGGTCGGCCTGGTCGTCCTGGCCGAGACACATATAAAGCATCCCGGTGCAGGTCAGCCGCACGCGGTTGCAGCTTTCGCAGAAATTATGCGTCATCGGCGTAATGAAACCGATGCGGCCGCCGGTTTCGGCAACCGTGAAATAGCGGGCCGGGCCGCCGGTGCGGTAGTCGGTCTCGTTCAGGGTCCAATGCAGGCGCAGCCGGGCCCGCACAACCGAAAGTGGCAGATACTGCTCGGTACGGTCGCCGGAGATGTCGCCGAGCGGCATGGTTTCAATCAGGCAGAGATCGAAGCCGTGCTCACCGCACCAGGCGAGCATCGTGTCGAACTCGTCCTCGTTCACGCCTTTCATTGCGACGGCATTGATCTTGATCGCCAGTCCGGCGGCCTGGGCAGCGAAGATGCCGTCCAGCGTCTGCTCGATATGGCCGCGCCGGGTGATGGCGGTAAAACGGGCAGGGTCCAGCGTATCGAGCGAGACGTTGATGCGGCGCACCCCGACATCACGCAGCGTCTCGGCGTATTTCGCGAGCTGCGTGCCGTTGGTGGTGACCGTCAGCTCGTCCAGGCCGCTGCCAAGGCGGGCGCCAAGGCTGCGGAACAGTTGCATAACATCGCGCCGAACCAGCGGCTCCCCCCCGGTCAGGCGGATCTTGCGGGTGCCCAGCCGGATGAACGCGGCGCTGACGCGATCCAGCTCCTCCAGGCTGAGCACGTCGCGCTTGGGGAGGAAGGTCATATCCTCCGCCATGCAATAGACGCACCGAAGGTCGCACCGGTCCGTGACCGATACGCGGAGGTAGGTGATGGACCGGCCGAACGGGTCGATCATAGCGGCACATAGCGCGCGAACATGGGTGTTACTTGCGCCGTCCGGGCGAGGGGTTCAAGCCGCCCTCGGCTCCTCCGGATCGCAAGGCTCCAGTGCGATCACGCGGGCGTTCACGAGAATCTTGCCCGCATGCTCGAAATTCACCGTGACGCGGTCGCCGATGGCCGATTGGACCTGCCCAACGCCCCAGTCGGGCCGTTGCGGATGGCGGACCCATTGGCCAGGTTCGATGGCGGAAGCTGGGCTGAGTGGCATCGTTGCTGACCCGGGATGTCCGCCGACCGAGGCGAACCCTTACGTCCGCGTATCGTGCAGCGGACACATGGTTTCAACCGCTAACGGCTCACCGTCGCGGCAGCGTGCCCGCCGGCCAGTTTACCTCCCGATGGTCCTCATGCTCGCTCAGCGCGCAATGGCCGAACACAAGCCCGACTGCCAGCGACAGAACGCCCCAGCCGGTGACCACGGTCAGCAGCACATGCCGCGGGTCATGGACGGTGAGTTGCAAAAATGCAACAACACCTATCAGACCTACTGTCGCGCTCGCCAGAGCGGCTGTCGCGAGAACCTGTTTCAACCTGGACATTGTCGGCCGCTACCCGATTCGGTGACAAATGCTAAAACCTTTGGCCTGTCCGCCGCATCAAAGCGTGCTTTGCACGCTCTGGCTGTTGTTCTGAGACATGTCGACGTATCCAGGCGACTGAAAGGTGCCTTGGGTTCACAAACCTGTCAAGAAAATGTCGGGCGCCGGCAGCAACGAATTTATGCCGCCTCGTTTTCCGACCGCCGCTCCGCCCGCTTGCGTGCATGCGGATCGAGGAATCGCTTGCGCAGACGTACCGCGCCCGGCGTTACCTCCACCAGCTCATCATCCTCCACATAGGCGATCGCCTGTTCCAGGCTCATGCGCCGAGGCGGAATAAGCAGCATTGCATCGTCTTTGCCGGCAGCACGAATATTAGTAAGCTTCTTCTCTTTTATAGGATTTACATCCAGGTCGGTGCCACGATTATGTTCGCCGATAATCATGCCGACATAGACTTTCTCGGACGGATTGACGAACAGAGCACCGCGCTCCTGCAAATAGAACAATGCATAATGCACCGCCTCTCCGTCGGCGTTGGAAATCAAGGAGCCGAACCGGCGTCGCTCGATCGGACCGCGCCACGGCGCATAACCGGCAAACAGCCGGTTCATCACCCCCGTGCCGCGCGTGTCGGTCAGGAATTCCCCATGATAGCCGATCAATCCGCGACTCGGGACCAGGAACGTAAGACGCAGCCTGCCACCGCCGGAAGGACGCATATCGCGTAGCTCCGCCTTGCGGCGCGCCATTTTCTCGACAACGACACCAGAATAAGGCTCATCGACATCGACGAGCGCTTCTTCCATCGGTTCCTCACGCTCACCGGTGCTTTCGTTGCGGCGGGTCAGGACACGGGGGCGGCCGATCGTCAGCTCGAACCCCTCGCGCCGCATGGTCTCGATCAGCACCCCCAACTGAAGCTCCCCGCGGCCGGCAACTTCGAACGCTTCGGTCTCGCTGCTATCGGTCACCTTGATGGCGACGTTGCCCTCCGCCTCGCGGAACAGCCGCTCGCGGATCTGGCGGGAGGTCACCTTCTTGCCTTCCCGCCCGGCCAGCGGCCCATCGTTGATGCGGAACGTCATCGCCAGCGTGGGCGGGTCCACCGGAATGGCCGGCAGCGGCGCCGCCAGCTCCGGCGCGCCCAGCGTGTCCGGCACCGTGGCGTCCGTCAGCCCGGCCACCGCGATGATGTCGCCGGCCTCGGCCGACTCCACCGGCACCCGATCGAGCCCGCGGAACGACAGCAGCTTGGTCATCCGCCCGGTTTCCACCACCCGGCCGTCCGCGTGCAGCACCTTGACCGGCATGTTGAGCCGGGCACGGCCCTGCTCGATCCGGCCAGTGAGCACGCGGCCGAGAAAATTGTCGTAGTCCAGGATGGTGGCCACCATCGCGAACGGCGCCTCCGGATCGACCTTCGGCGGCGGCACGTGGCGCAGGATCAGCTCGAACAGCGCGGACACATCCTGGCGCGGCCCATCCAGCGACATGTCGGCCCAGCCCTGCCGGCCAGAGGCAAAGAGCATCGGAAAATCGAGCTGGTCGTCGCTGGCGCCGAGTGCCGCGAACAGGTCGAAAATCTCGGTATGCACCTCGTCCGGGCGGGCATCGCTGCGATCGACCTTGTTCACCACCACGATCGGGTGCAGCCCGCGCGCCAGGGCCTTGGCGACCACGAACTTGGTCTGCGGCAACACGCCTTCGGCGGCATCCACCAGCACCAGGGCGCCGTCGACCATGTTCAGGATGCGCTCCACCTCGCCGCCAAAATCGGCGTGGCCGGGCGTATCGACGATATTGATGCGGGTATCCCGCCACAGCACCGAGGTGCACTTGGCCAGGATGGTGATCCCGCGCTCCCGCTCCAGGTCGTTGCGGTCGAGTGCGCGGTCGGCGACCTGCTGATGCTCACGGAACGAGCCCGACTGGCGCAGGAGCTGATCGACGAGGGTGGTCTTGCCATGATCGACGTGGGCGATAATGGCGATATTTCTGAGATTCATGGGGTGTGAATGCGGTGCTTGTTGCGCCGCACACATAGGGGCGCGGAAGGGCGCTGGCCAGGGGGCCGAGCCGGGAGCCGGACCCGCCGGGGAGACAGGGCAGAGAGTACCACGCCCGGCCCGGCAGCTTGCCGGCCATCATTGACGCCGCTGGTCGGTCGCCATTCTATAGCCCCTTCGTACGCGGAAGAGAGGACCAGCCCCGTGAGCAAGCCGGCGCAGCCCACCGACAGCACCAAACCATTCCTGACCGATGTCCAGACGCTCCGCGAGCGGGCCCGCCAGCACCTCGAAGACGGCAACATAACGTCGACCTACAAGGGCGATGCCGGCCGCACGATCGAGATCCTGCAGTCGGTGCTGGCGACCGAGATCGTCTGCGTGCTGCGCTATACCATGCATGCCGTCGCCGCCACCGGCATCTCCAGCGAGGGCGTGAAGGCCGAGTTCGCCCAGCATGCGAAAGAAGAACAGGAGCACATGATGGCGGTGGCCGAGCGCATCAATCAGCTCGGTGGCACCCCGAATTTCAACCCGGAAGGGCTGCTGACGCGCTCAGCCTCGCAATACGCCGAGGGCGGCAACCTGGTCGAGATGATCCGCGAGAACCTGATCGCCGAGCGGATCGCCGTCGATCACTACCGGGAGCTGATCCGTTACTTCGGCAACGATGATCCGGGGACACGGATCATGCTGGAAGGCATTCTCGTGACCGAGGAGGAACACGCCAACGACATGCACGACCTTCTGGTCGCCCACGAAGGCCGCCCGTCTCTGTCCCGCTGATCGCCCGCCCCCCGTCATGCGCGGGCTTGGCCCGCCCCTCGTCATGCGCGGGCTTGGCCCGCGCATCCACGTCTTTCTGCCGCACCGCGCTCACACCCGCTTATGGAACAGCACCGTCGCCCGCAGCGCACCATCCGCATCGAGCGAGAAATCCGGGATCCGCCCGCCCTCGATCCACCCGCTGGATCGGTACAGCGCCTCGGCCGCACTGTCCGCGTTGGTATCCAGCGTCAGCAGGCTGCGGCCCCTCGCCCGCGCCTCCTGCTCCAGCCGCGCCATCAGCCGCCGCCCCAGCCCGGCCCGGCGAGCCCCTGGATGCACCAGCAGCTTCTGCACCTCCGCCCGATGCGGCTGGTTCTGTGGCGTATCGAGGTCCAGCATCACCGTGCCGGCCAATTCGCCATCGCTCCAGCCGCCCAGCAAAATTCGTTTCCCCGTGGCGACCTCGCTCGCAACCCGTCGCCAGTAGCCGCGCGCCACGTCGATCGCCAGCGGCGGCAGGAACCACACCGAGGCGCCACCATCCACGCACGCCACCAGTATCTCGGCCAGCTGCCGCTCGGCCGAAGCCGCCGCGGCCGCATCCAGCACCGCAATCCCATCGGCCGGCTTTTCGTAATGAAACTCAATCGAGTTGGACAAATCGTCCAGCGCACGGATCGGACCCGCCCGCACATAGCTGCGCTTCTCGTAGAACCGGTGCGCGCGATCGAAGCGCGTGTCGGTCCACAGCTCCAGCCGCGTTGCCCCGGCCGCGCGCGCATGCGCCTCCGCCACGTCGAGCAGCCGGTGTCCCAGGCCGCCGCCGCGCCACTGGCGATCGACATAGACCCGTGCGATCTCCCAGCTATCCGCCGCAAGCGGACAGGTGGCGATCATGCCAACCAGCCCGCCCGCTGCCTCGGCCGCCCACAGCGTTCCGCCCTTGGCTGCGTAATAGCGAGCCAGCGCCCGCAACTCGGGCATCTCGCCATCCACGTCCATGACAACGCCGGGATATTCCGACCAGCAGGCCGAGATCAGCGCAATGAACCCGTCGGCATCCGCATCGCGCCCGGGCCGGATCGCCGCCGGCTCAGCACTCAATGCAGCGCCTCGCAGAACGCCGCGATCCGCCGGCAACCTTCGGCCAGCGTCTTGTCGTCCGTCGCGGTGCTGATCCGCACATAGGGGCTCATGCCATAGGACGCCCCCTGCACCACCGCGACATGAGCTTCTTCCAGCAGCGCCAGGGTGAAGGTTTCATCGGTATCGATCACCCGTCCCGCCGGCGTCTTCCTGCCCAGGCAGCCGGCGATGTTCGGGAACAGGTAGAACGCCCCTTCAGGCTTGTGGCACGCCAGCCCGCGAGTGGCATTGATCATCTCCACCGCCATGTCGCGGCGGCGCTGATAGGCCGCCACCATCTCCGCCACGCTCTCCTGCGGACCATCCAGCGCCGCCGCCGCCGCAGCCTGCCCCACCGTGGACACACCGGCGGTCACCTGCCCCTGCATGTTCACCATGGCCCGGATCAGGGTCTTCGGGCCGCCGGCAAAGCCGATCCGCCAGCCGGTCATCGCATAGGTCTTCGATACGCCGGTGATCGTCACCGTGCGGTCGCGCAGCTCCGGCGCCACCTCCGCGATCGTCGCATGGTGAAACCCGTCATAGACCAGGTGCTCGTACATATCGTCCGACATGATCCAGACATGCGGATGCTTCGCCATCACATCGGCCAGCGCGCGCAGCTCGTCGCGGGAACAGGATGCGCCGGTCGGATTGTTGGGGTTGTTCAGCACCAGGAACTTCGTCCGTGGCGTGATCGCCGCCTCGATATCCTCCGGCCGCGGCTTGAAGCCGTTGTTCTGCGGGCACGGCACCAGCACCGGCTCACCTTGCATGAACCGCGTCATCAGCGTGTAGGCGTTCCAGGACGGGACCGGGATCACCACCTCGTCGCCGGGATCGAGCGTGGCGGCGAGGGCGTTGAAGATGCACTGCTTGCCGCCATTGGAGACGGCGATCTCGTCGTAGGCGAACTCCAGCTTGTTGTCGCGCTGGAACTTGCGCTGGATCGCTTCCTTCAGCGCGCGCGTGCCGTCCTGCGGCGGATATTTCGTCTCGCCACGCAGCGCCGCCTGGTAGCCGGCGTCGATCGCCAACGGCGGGCTGGCGAAGTCGGGCTCGCCGATGGTCAGTTGCACCACGTCGATGCCTTTGGCCCGCAGCTCGCGCGCCCGGATCGTCATCGCCACGCTGGCCGAAACCTTCACCCGGTCCAGCCGCGCGGCGAGTGCGGGCATCAGGCCAGTCCCCGGCAGAAATCCTGGATGCGCTTGCAGGCTTCGCGCAGGCTTTCCGTATCCGTCGCGTAGCTGATGCGGAAATGCCCAGGGTAGCAGAACGCGGCGCCATGCACCGCCGCCACGTTCGCTTCCTCCAGCAGCGCCGTCACGAACGACTCGTCGTCGCTGATCCGCGTGCCGCCACGGGAGGTCTTGCCGATGCAGCCGTGGATGGCCGGAAAGACGTAGAACGCGCCTTCCGGCTTGTGGCAGGTGATCCCTGGGGCGGCGTTCAGCATGTCCACCACCAGGTTGCGCCGCTGCTGATAGGCGTCGCGCATCGCCAGGATCGATTCCTGCGGGCCGGACAGTGCCTCCACCGCCGCGGCCTGGCTGACCGAGGACGGGTTGGAGGTCGACTGGCTCTGCAGCTTGTCCATCGCTTTGATCAGCGCCAGCGGCGCGCCGGCAAACCCGATCCGCCAGCCGGTCATCGCATAGGATTTGGAGCAGCCGTTCATGGTAATGGTGCGCTCGCGCAGGCGCGGCTCCACTTCCAGCACGGTGGCCGGGCGGAACCCGTCATAGGCCAGCTTCTCATAGATATCGTCGGTGAACACCCAGACATCCGGATGCCGCATCAGCACATCGCAGATCGGCCGCAGGTCGGCGGCGCTGTAGGCGGCACCGGTCGGGTTGCACGGGTTGTTCAGCATGAACCATTTGATGCGCGGCGTGATTGCCGCCTCCAAATCCTCGGCACGCAGCTTGAAGCCGTGATTCTGCCCGCACGGCACCAGCACCGGCTTGCCATCGGCCAGCGACACGATGTCCGGGTAGCTGACCCAGCACGGGCTGGGGATGACCGCCTCGTCACCGGGATTGAGGGTGGCGAGCATGGCATTGAAGATCACCTGCTTGCCGCCGGTGGAGATGATGATTTCCTCCGGCTTGTAGTCCAGGCCGGAATCGCGGCGGAACTTGTCCGCCACCGCCTTGCGCAGCGCCGGGGTGCCGGCAACGTCGGTGTATTTGGTTTCACCTGCCTCGATCGCGCGGATCGCCGCGTCCTTGACGTTGCGCGGCGTGTCGAAATCCGGCTCGCCGGCGGACAGGCTGATCACCGGACGCCCGGCGGCCTGAAGCTGGCGGGCCTTGGTGGAGATGGCGATGGTCAGGCTGGGGCTGATCCGGTCCAGGCGATCGGCGGTCAGTTTCATGGCGGCGGTGCTCGACGAGGTGGCGGCGGACCCTATCGGAGCGTGTCAGACGCGGCAACGGGAGCAGACAAAGAGCAGCCATCCCAACCGGGCAGCCCGGCGCGTGCCACGGCGGACGGAGAATTTGCCTTTCGCCTTTTTCCTGTTGCAACCTTCGCGCGAATCCAATAAATAATCTTCGTATCAATTATGGAACACACCCGTATGTCGCGCTCCAGAATCACCGGTCTTGCCCTCGTGGCCGGACTTTTCGCTAGCGCCACAGCGGCGCACGCGACAGTAACTGTCAGTGCTGCCGTCGGCGGCGCCCCCACCGGCGTCAATTATGCCAATTTCGACGATCTCGCGCTCGGCTCTGCCGGCGGCATCAGCGATGGCATCGGCGTGGCATTCGACCCCGATGGCCAGGCCGTCCAGGGTTCGGTCAGCGGCGTCTACGCCGCTCCGTATCTGTCGAACGGCAATGGCGTGCCCTTCGGCGACGCTGAAAACGGCCCCGACACCACGACCTTTCTTTCGACCGGCCTGGGCAGCGTGACACTCACTTTCCCCGGGCTGGAAAAATATATGGGCCTGCTCTGGGGTTCCGTGGACGCCTACAATACGCTCAGCCTGTATGATGGCGCGGCATTGGTCGGCAGCATCACCGGAACCAAGGTCACCGCCGGCGCCAACGGCGACCAGGGCGTGAACGGCACCTATTACGTCAACATCAACTCGACCTTGCCGTTCAACAAGGTTGTGGCCACCAGCACTCAATACGCGTTCGAGTTCGACAATGTCGCCTACAACCGCACTGCGGTTCCCGAACCAGCCACTCTGGCACTGTTCGTCTCCGGCCTGATCGGCCTCACCGCAATCCGGCGCCGGCACGTGGCAAATGCGCGTCGCTGAAAGCCTGCTTTAGAACAGCCCGTCGATCCGGCCCTGCTCGTCCAGCCGGATCGACTCCGCGGCGGGGGTGCGCGGCAGCCCCGGCATGGTCATGACGTCCCCGCATATTGCCACCACAAAGCCGGCGCCGGCCGATAGCCGCACCTCCCGCACCGGCAATACATGCCCCTCCGGCGCGCCCATCAGCGTCGGGTCGGCACTGAAGCTGTACTGCGTCTTGGCGATGCAAACTGGAAATTCGCCATGCCCAGCCGCCTCGAACCCTTCCAGCCGGCGCGCGACATTTGCCGGCACGGCAATGTCAGACGCCCGGTAAATCTCCCGCGCGATCGTGCGGATCTTCTCCACCAGCGGCATCGCCACCGGATAGAGCGGCGCCACCGGCGGGGCGTCGCGCCGGATCATCTCCTGCACCGCGTGCGCCAGCTCTTCGGCGCCCGCGCCGCCCTCCGCCCAGTGCCGGCACACCACCACCCGCACGCCCAGCGGCGCCATCGCGTCGCGCACCACCTCCAGCTCGGCCGGGGTATCCGCGGTGAAATGATTGATCCCCACCAATACGGGCAGATGAAACTTCCCCAGATTCTCCACATGCCGCGCCAGGTTCACCACGCCCCGCGCCACCGCCGCCCGATCCTCCCGCCCGAGTTCCGACCGCGCCACGCCGCCATGCATCTTCAGCGCCCGGATCGTTGCCACCACCACCGCGGCCGCCGGCCGCAGCCCGGCTGAGCGGCACTTGATATCGATGAACTTCTCGGCCCCCAGATCGGCGCCAAACCCCGCCTCGGTCACCACCACGTCCGCCAGCTTCAGGCCGAGCCGCGTCGCCATCACCGAATTGCAGCCGTGCGCGATATTCGCGAACGGCCCGCCATGCACCAAGGCCGGCGATCCTTCCAGCGTCTGCACCAGGTTCGGCTGCAGCGCGTCGCGCAACAGCACCGCCATCGCGCCATCCGCCTTCAGGTCTCGCGCTGTGATCGCACGCCCATCACGCGTCTGCGCCACCACCATCCGCCCCAGCCGCGCCTGCAGATCGGCAAGGTCACCGGCCAGGCAGAACACCGCCATCACCTCGGACGCCGCGGTGATATCGAACCCGTCTTCCCGCGGCACCCCATTGGCCGCGCCACCCAGCCCGGCCACGATATTGCGCAGTGCGCGATCGTTGGTATCGAAACCACGCCGCCAGGAGATGCGCCGCACGTCGATGCCGAGCGGATTGCCCCAATAGACGTGGTTATCGATCAGCGCGGCCAGCAGGTTGTTGGCCGCCGTTATGGCGTGAAAATCGCCGGTGAAATGGAGATTGATCTCCTCCATCGGCGCCACCTGGGCGCGCCCGCCGCCCGCTGCTCCACCCTTCTGCCCGAAGCTCGGACCCAGGCTCGGCTCGCGCAGGCAGATCACCGCGCGGCTGCCAATCCGGTTCAGCGCATCGGCCAGCCCCACCGTCGTGGTGGTCTTGCCCTCGCCGGCCGGAGTGGGGCTGATCCCGGTCACCAGGACCAGCGCGCCATCCGGATGATCCGCGACCGAGCGGATGAAATCGAACCCGACCTTGGCCTTGTAGCGGCCATACGGCTCCAGCGCCTCGGGCGGAACGCCGAGTTTGGCGGCGATATCGCCGATCGGACGCAAGCGTGTTGCGCGGGCAATTTCCAGGTCCGTGTTCATCGAGCCCCTTCCGGCGAGAATCACCTGTCGCGCCCGGCAACGAGCGCCGCTACATCATACCGATCAGCCGCGCCACGTCACGCGGTTGGCAGCAACGGCAGCCGAGCCTCGATGATACCCGGATCGCCCGGCGCGTGCCGCAGCCGAAAACCAAGGTGCTGCGCCAGCCGCAGCATCCGCTCGTTCTCTGGCAGTATTTCGCCGACCACCTCGCGCACTCCGTGCATACGCGCCCAACCGAACAGAAGGTGCAGCAGGTGTGTCGCCAACCCTTTTCCCTGCATGTCCGGCTGCACCACCACGGCGAATTCACTGACCAGCGGATCTTTCTCACGCATCAGCCGAGCCACGCCCACCGTCTCCCCGGTCATTTCGCGCACCGCGATCAGCGCCATGTCGCGCTCGTAGTCGGGCCGCGTGAACTTCGCCAGTTGTGCCGGCGTCAGCTCACGCAGCAGGGCGAAGAAACGCAGCCGCACATCCTCGGGCGGCAGTCGATAAAAGAATGCCTCGTGCTGGCGCGCATCATCGGGCCGGACCGGCCGGATGGTCAGC
>DATDIC010000506.1:0-10406 GCA_036521275.1 Acetobacteraceae bacterium | reverse complement strand
CCGCGATTACATGGATACCGTGAACAACGACCTTCTCATCGTGCCGATGATCGAGACCAACCAGGCGCTGGAGAACCTCGATGGCATCGCCTCGGTCCCGGGCGTCGACGTCCTGCTGATCGGCCCGTCCGATCTTTCGATCGAGCTGGGGGTGCCGCTCGACTACCAGTGCGACATCTATCAGCGAGCGCTCGATAAAATCGCGGCGACCGCCGCGAAACACGGCATCACCGCCGGGATGTATTTCATCCCGCCCGGGATGGGCCCGAACTTCTTCGTCCAGAAGGGGTTCAAGTTCTTCACCATGCCGTGGGGCCCTTGGGCGACGGCCGGGATCCAGAACGCCCTGGCCGGGCTCGAGCGCTAACGACGTCGATGCGGGCGGTCTGGCAAATAGCCGAACCGCCCAGCACGCGCCGCTGGATCAGTTGTTCCGCCACGCCGGTGGCAACGACGAACTCAGATAGAGCACACTCGCTGCTGTCGACTGGATGTAACCGCAGCGGAACTTCGACAGGAGCGCTGAGCCGGCTGACAGGCAGCTCGGCGAACAACCGCTTTCGGGACAAGTCGTGACACAGAGAGACAACTGGGGCTGGCAAGTCCATATTGGCATGTTCATCGTCGCAGTGAAATCGTGCCCGAGGCCGAGTGGTGGGCGATGGTCCCGCTGAATGTGTCGGTGCATGCTGCGCGAATAACCGCTCGGGCGCCCTGGGCGCGCTGGCGCGACGACCGCAGCGGGGTGGAGTTGGAAGATGGCCTGCCGCGCAGCTGCCGACAGTTCGCACCGATGTGCCTCTCGGCGGTCGTTGTTGGCCACAGCTCCAGCAGCATCCTGAGTGGCCCACAGGGACGAAGCGGTGGTGGAAACGCTGTCGCGGGAACTCGGCGGCGGCGCTGCAGGCGAGCCGCGTAAATCGTCCATTCCTGGTATTTCCGGCCTGGTTCGACGATAGCCTGGTGGCGGCGGGTGATCGGGACTTGTGCGCACGCGGGACCAGGCTGGCGGGGCATCTGCGTTATGATCCCGGCCAACAATGGCGCGATGTGCCACCTGGCCAGCTGTATCGGCAGGGTGCGGGCATCTAGCAAGCGACCGAACCGCTGTACCAGCAGGTGCGATCAGACTGCCCGCGGGAGGCGGATAGCGTCCTGATCGCCGGCACTGGGTTTCGTTGCGTGGCTATTCTCGATGCGCTGGAGCGCGACCTGCAACGTCCCGTCGCCTAGATGACATGACCGCTTTTGGCACCCGAATCCCATCAAAGGGCCCGGTAACACCAAATTCCGCACAGCGGATCCTTCCTTGATGACCCAGGGTGCACCCTTGCAGGCTTAGCGCCCTTTGAGATCGCCTCTCCGAAGCATGCGAAGTGCCGTCATCTTGGCGACGCCGATGATCTGTGCAGCTGTATCGAGCGTGATCTCACCGCGCTCGGCCCATTCGCCGTCGCGAAAAACCGTTAATGCTGCTGGTATTGACGATGTAGCCCTCCTCGGCGATCGCTGCTGCGATGCCTGGAACAAACGAACTAACTCATCGAGCACCCTGGACCATAATATCCATCGGACTTCCCCATCGGCTGCATAGGTAGGCTTCACTGAGGGTTGGGATTAGCCCATGGTGGCAGAGCCAACGCCACGTAGACCGAGCTCGCTGGCCCGAAGGCAGCGGACCGCGTGGCCCGACGCCACTTCCGTTAGCATTGGAGTTTCCCGCCGGCACCGCTCGACGGCGTAGCGACAGCGCGGATGAAATGCGCAGCCCGGAGGCGGGTCGGAAGGGTCTGCCACGTCGCCCTCGAGCACGATCCGCTGAGCCCGTCTGCGCGGGTCAGGCACGGGCACGGCGGAGAGCAGCGCTTCGGTATAGGGGTGGCGGGGGGCGGCGAACAAAGCCGCGGTTGGCGCGATCTCGACGATTTTGCCGACATACATCACCGCGACGCGGTGGCTGACGTGCTTCACAACCGACAGGTCGTGCGCGACGAAAAGATAGGCGATGCCAAGACGGTCCTGCAGCTCCAGCATCAGGTTGACGATCTGCGCCTGCACCGAGACATCAAGCGCCGACACCGGCTCGTCCGCCACGATCAGCGACGGCGACAGCGCGAGCGCGCGGGCGATGCCGATGCGCTGGCGCTGGCCGCCGGAGAACGCGTGCGGGAAGCGGTTCAGATAGGCCGCGGGCAGGTGCACGAGGTCGAGCAGTTCCGCGACCCGGGCGTTGCGCGCCCCTGTGTCTGTCATGCCATTGACCAGCAGCGGCTCGCCGATGATCTCGGCGATCGTCATGCGCGGGTTGAGCGAGGAGAACGGATCCTGAAAGATCATCTGCATCTGCCGCCGCAAAGGGCGCAGTTGCTTGCGGGGGAGGCGCGCGACGTCGATCTCGGTGCCGCTTCCAGGACGGAAACGGATCTCGCCGGCGGTGGGCGTTATAGCGCGCAGGATGCAGCGCGACGTAGTGGTCTTGCCGCAGCCCGACTCGCCAACCAGCGACAGGGTTTCGCCACGGTCGATGGTGAAGCTCACGTCGTCGACGGCGCGCACCTGGCCGGCCAGGCGACCTAGCAGGCCGCGGTAGATCGGGTAGAATTTGCGCAGGGCACGGACGTCGAGGATCGGTGCGCCCCCTCCCCCCGGCCCCCTCCCGCAAGGGGAGGGGGAGGTTTCCTTAACGTTCATGCGGCGGCGTCTGCCCGGGCGGAGTAGAGGTGGCAGGCCACGTCGTGCGCTTCGCCAATCGGCATTTCCGCGGGAAATGTCTTCTCGCAGACACCCACGATGTAATCCGGACAGCGGGGATGGAACGGGCAGCCGGGTGGTCGCGCGTAGGGATGCGGGATGGAACCCGCAATCGTCGCCAGCCGTGCCCGCGGGTCGGCCAGCACGCTGGGGATCGACCGTAGCAACGAGCGTGTATACGGATGCCGCGGCGCGTGAAAGATCGCGTCAACCGGGCCTTTCTCCACCTCGTGGCCGAGGTACATGACCACAACGTCGTCGGTCATCTCGGCGATCACACCCATGTCGTGTGTGATCAGGATCACCGCGAGACCCCGCTCCCGCTGGATGCGGCGGATCAGTTCCAGGATCTGCGCCTGGGTGGTAACATCCAGCGCGGTCGTCGGTTCGTCGGCGATGAGGATGCGCGGTTCGGCGGCGAGTGCGAGTGCGATCATCACGCGCTGACGCAGTCCGCCCGACAGTTCGAACGAATAGGCGTCGACGCGCTGGGCCGGACGCGGGATCCCCACCATTGCCAGCAGTTCGATCGCGCGCGTCCGTGCCGCGCGCTTCGACAGAGTGGAGTGCAGGCGGATCGCCTCGATGAGCTGATTGCCGACCGTGTGAAATGCGGAGAGCGAGCTCATCGGCTCCTGGAACACCAGGCCGATCTCGCCGCCGCGGATCGCGCGCATGTCCACACTGTCGGGGGCGAGCTTCACGAGGTCTACGCTGCTCCCGTCGGCGCGACGCAGCAGGATCTCACCGGCGATGATGCGGCCGGGGCGTTCGACGATACGCAGGATGGAGCGGGCAGTGACGCTCTTGCCGCAACCGGATTCACCAACGATGCCGAGGGTGCGGCCGGCAAACAGATCGAACGAGGTGCCATCGACCGCGCGCACCACACCTTCATCCTGAAAGAAGTGCGTGTGCAGGTCGCGAACGGAGAGGGTCGGTTCAGCCATATGGATCGGCCGCGTCGCGCAGCCCGTCGCCCAGGAAGTTGAATGCCAGGATCACGACGATCACGGGCACCGCGGCGAAGAGCAACCAGGGCGCCAGGCCCAGCGTCTGCAGGTTCTGTGCGTCCTGCAGCATCACGCCCCATGAGATCGCCGGCGGGCGCAGGCCGAGGCCGAGGAACGACAATGTTGTCTCGCTGATGATCATTGCCGGCAGTGCCAGGCTGACCGCGGCGATGATGTGCGACAGGAACGACGGCACCATGTGTCGGAAGATGATGCGCATGCGTGAGGCACCGCAGAGTTCGGCGGCGGTGATGAAGTCTTCCTCGCGCAGGGCAAGGAACCGGCCACGAACGACGCGCGCGAGTTCCGTCCAGCCGATCAGCGAGATGATGATGGTGATGGCGAAGTAGACGCGCTGCGGCGACCAACTTGCGGGCACCGCAGCGGCGAGGCCCATCCACAGCGGGATGGTCGGCACCGAGCGAAGGATCTCGATCACGCGCTGGATTACGGCATCGGCCCAGCCACCCTGCAGGCCGGAGATGCCGCCCAGCAGGACGCCGAGCAGCAGGCTGAGTGTCACGCCGACGAGGCCGATGGTGAGCGAGGTGCGCGTGGCTAAGACGAGGCGGGAGAACACGTCGCGCCCCAACTGGTCCGTGCCGAGTAGGAACAGAGCGTTTTCCGCCTTGCCGTCGGGGACGCCGAACAGGTGGATGTCGGTGGGGATCAGGCCGAGGAAATAGTATGGATAGCCGTGCGCGAACAGCACCAGGTCGCGCGGTTCGCTCGGATCCGGCGCATAGGTCAGCTTGAAGGTGCGCGGGTCGCGCTTGCCCTTCAGCGCGAAGACATGCGGATGGAAACTGCCGTTGGCGTCGAACCATACGATCGGTTGCGGCGGAATATAGCTGCGCGCCGCCTCGGTGTCGAAAGGCGGCGCGTAGGCCAGCATGTCGGCGAAAATCGCGACGAGATAGAACAGGCCGACAATCACCGCGCTGATCAGCGCCAATTTGTGCTTTCGAAAGCGCCACCAGATGAGCTGGCGCTGGGTGGCAACGGCCACACGAGCTTCCGCCTCGGTGACGAGTGGTTCGGTGATGACGGCTTCGCTCATCGAAGCTGGCCGAGCCGGATACGAGGATCGATCCACATCAGCATCAGATCGGAGAGCAGGGTGCCGATCACCGTCAGGAACCCGAGCAGCAGGATAATGGTGGACGCGAGCAGCATGTCCTGCGACAGCAGCGATCGCAGCAGCAGCGGCCCGACTGTCGGCAAGCTGAGCACGACAGAGATAATCACCGACCCCGAGACCATGAATGGCAGCAGGTAGCCGATGGTGCTGGCAAAGGGATTCAGCGCTGCGCGTACCGGATACTTCATGATGACGCGGCGCTCCCGCAGGCCGCGGGCGCGGGCGGTCACCACGTAGGGCCGGCGCAGCTCATCCAGCAGGTTAGCACGCATGATGCGCACAAGCTGGGCAATGCCGGGCAGCGAGAGAATCAGCAGCGGCACCGGCAGATGTTGCAGCAGGTCGACCACCTTGACCCAGCTCCAGGGTGCCAGTTGCTGGTCGGCGGAGAACAGGCCGCTGGCGCTCATCCCGAACCATCGCAGTCCAAAATACATGACAATCAGTGCCAGCAGGAAGCTGGGGATGGCCAGTCCTACGAAGCCGAGGAAGGTGAAAACGTAGTCGCTGATCGAGTATTGCCGGACCGCGGAGTAGATGCCGATCGGCAAGGCGAGCGCCCAGGTGACGACGACGGCTCCCAGCGACAGCAGGACAGTCAACCAAAGCCGATCACCGATGACCTCGGTCACCGGTCTGCCGTATTCGAACGATCGGCCGAAGTTGCCGCTCGCCACCATCCCAAGCCACTTCCAGTATTGCACCCACAGCGGCTGGTTGAGTCCATATGCGAGGCGCATCGCATCCGCCTCGGCGGCCGAGATAGCCGTTCCCGAGGCGGCGGCCTGTGCGGCGTATGCGGTGACGAAGTCGACCGGCGGCAGATGAAGGATGACGAAGGTCACCACCGTGATCGCGAAGGTGGTGATCACCGCCAGCACCAGGCGGCGGGCGAGGTAGGCCAGCACGTCAAGCTGCCACAGTCATTGCAAGCGTAGCGGAGCGATCTCCAACTTGGTGGAGATTGCTTTCGTCGCTCCGCTCCTAACAAGAAAGAGCCGCCCCTTGCCGAGACGAAGAATGGCGGAATTCCGCGCTCTTTCGTTCAGGGGGGTCAGCCGAACGGCTGGTGTGAACTCGCAATGATATGGACGTGGGTGCGTCATGCCTTAAAGTACCAGGTCTCTGGATGGGAGTTTCCCGGCGTGCGGCAATGCTGCGCATTGCACACCCGGGCCGCGATATTGCCCAATCGGTTCGACACCAGACGCACACCGAGTCCGGCTGGGGATTGGCCGACCGTGCCGATGCCGTACTGCTGATCGACCAGGATCTTCCAGATCTCCTGGGCGTTGCGGTTGCGGCCTTCCGCCTTGAGGCCGGCGGCCTCGGTATAGAGATCGAATATCTTCAGAATGTTCGGATCGTCCGGCTTGGTGCCCTGTTTGCCGCCGGACGCGTACCACGCCGCATACGCGGGCCCGAACCCGGCACCGGGAACGACGGGTATTGCCCAGGTAGGAAATAGGTACAGCAATTCGGTCCCGCCATTGTTCCAGACGAACAGTTGGTGTTCGTTGTTGGTCTGCTTGGCGAAGCCCAGCCCGCGCTCCATCTCCTTCACATCGGCCTGGATGCCGATCTTGCGCCATTGGTCGGCGACCATCTCCGCCAACTTGGGATACGGCAGGAACGCCGCGATCGCGATGACCTGCAGACGCAGCGTTTCGCCGTTGTCGGTACGCGCGCGGAAGCCATCGGCGCTCTTCTTCGCCAGGCCGATCTTGTCGAGCAGTGCATTGGCCTGCGCCACGTCGAGCACCGACCACTTCTTGCGCCATTCGGGGCCGGGACTTTGCGGCATCGTTTCACCGGGCGCGGGCGAGCCCGGCGTGCCGACACCGAGCCAGAACGTCTCGTTCAACTGATCCCGGTCGATCCCCAACGCCAGTGCGCGACGGAAATCAGCATTGGTGAGCCATTTGCGAACTTCCGCATCGCCCGTATAGCTCTGGTTGACGTGGAACATGAAGTCGGATCCGGCAAAGCCGAGATCGAGATGGACCCTGTAGTTGCCCTTTTCCTGGTTATCGAGCAGCACCGGCAACTTGCCCAGGTCGATGTGGCGCTCCTGCTCGTCGTATTCGCCGGCCATCGCCCGCAGGTTGATGACCTCGAGATTCTCGGCCAGCGTGAACTGCACCTTGTCGAAATAGGGCAACTGATTGCCGGCCGTATCCACCGCGTAGTAGTACGGGTTGCGCTCTAGCAGCCAGATCGCGTTATTGATCGGCCGCACGCTGCGCCACGGTCCGAGAACCGGTACATCGGGGTTGAGTTCCCAGTCCTTCTTGAAGTGCAGCATCTGCACCCAGCTCTCGAAACCCTCCTGCTTCGCGCGCGCGTTCGCCGCCTCGACGGATGAGTACTTCGGCAGGAACTGCTTGAGGTAATGACCGGGCGCATAGGCGCCGAAGCTGACCTTGTTGGCCTGCCGAACGGCCTGTCCGCCACCCATCGCGGTGTCACCGGCCATGATGTCCTCAAAGAGGAAATACGGCACATCGAATTCCCAGCGCACCGTGGTTTCATCCACCCTGACCATGCGGCCGGGCTTGTTCTGCGGGCGCATTTCCGGCGTCGAGGTTGGGACGATCTCGGGATTGCTGTAGATGTCCTCGAACCAGAAGATGAAATCATCGGCGGTGAAGGGCGCACCGTCGGACCACCTCATGCCTTTGCGCAGGAACAGCGTGTAGGTCTTTCCGTCTTCGCCGAGTTCGTAGCCCTTGGCCATGCAGGGCACGATCTTGCTGCCGTCGGCGCTCCAGTTCAGCGGCTTGTCGGTCGAGAGGATGCGGTTGCCGTTTTCGCCGTCCGCCGGCCCGGTGAACGCGCGGCGCCAGGTGCCGCCGTACTTGCCGATCTCGTTCAACGGCTGCCACACCATCGGTTCGGCCGGAATGCGCTGGTCGACCGGCGGCAGTTTGCCGGCCTTCACCAACTCCGCCAGCATCGGCGCCTCGGCGAATTTTTTCGGCCACTTCGCCGGATCGGTGATCATCGTCGGACCCTGGATGTCACCGACGAGGCCGGATTGCGACAGGCTGGTCTGCGCTTCGGCGACCGCGCCGCGCAGGAATTCCATGGCGGCGAGGGCAGCCAGCACGCGACGGCGAGACAATTCGAGTTTCGACATGGGCGCCCTTCCCCACGATGAGATGTTGCGGGCAATCTACCGGTGGGACTGGCGACTTGCCAGTGCCACGCCGCCACCTGCAGCCTGTCTCTGAACGGACCAGCAATAATATAGGCAGTCGTCACAAAGCCGGCACGCGGGCCGTGCTGGCTTACCGGCTCGGTCAATGTGCCCTGTACCCCAGCCTGAACAGCGCGCTTTCGCAGGATCTGTCACACGCCGCGCGAAATAAGCGGATGCCGGAAGACGCCATAACCGTCTGCCCGACCTTGGCTCCGACACTCTCGGCCGCCCGATGCCGTGCAGCGATGGATTTTTTCATGAAGACCGAGATGGACTACCTAGATCGCGGCTCCTACCGGGACTTACACCCGAGGCGCTGCGGGGTTATCCCAGCGGCCGCGCCCAAAAGCGCCTTTTTCAGTCCCAAACTTCCTCGCCTAGAGTTTCGTTCTCCGCCTCGAGGAGCTTGCCTTGCTTCCCAGTCATGCATTCCAGTTCCCTGCCCTCACCCAAGCCTCGGCCACGCCCTTCCGGACACCCGCAGCCGCTTTTCATTCGGGCTATACAAGCAGCGCCATTCATCGTTCGACGCCATCGACCGCCATGGTGTCGACCAGGCCCCACATGCCATGGGCGGGCTGGATACGGCATAGGTTGACGCCCGCAGCCCTGGCCCGTTGAACTGCCAGCGCGCCTTTGTCACCTGCAGTGAGGCGCGAGGCAAAGAGTGCAGCGGGGTGATGTTGAGCCGGTCGGTCTTAGCCGGCGCGCAACCTCTGGTGCCTCCACAATCATGACCGATGTGCCGCCAGCTGCGGGTCTCGCGGAAGGGTCGTGCGTGAGGAGACGCGCTGGATGGGACGCTGGCGTCTGCCAGGGCCAATCCGCGGCAGCGGTTGGTCGCCGCGCTCGTAACGGGACTCGGTCGCGTCCGACCGCAGAAAAAAGAGCCAAGTCTGCACGGGGTGGATTGATGCTGATCCGAACCTTCGAGGGGCTACGCGGTCTCGGTTACGATGGCGGCGAACAATCGGTGGGCGCGTTTGTTCCACGCGTGACCGCGCATCCGCCTTTTTCAAAGGCACCTGTACCCGCGGCATTTACGACAACATGAAGACCGCGGTGGAGACGATCTTTGTCGGCCGCGAGGGCGATTACAACCCGCGCTTCTTGCAGATGTGCTATTTGGCGTCCGCGGGCGTGTAACCCAGCGCTGGGGGGAGAAAGGGTCAGGTCGAGAACCAAGCCGTCTGGTAGATAACGTTCTTCTCTCCACGGCTTCAAAGCTACGACGAGCTGAATGGCTGGCTGCTGGGCCAGTGCATCACTTACGCCAGGGCGCACCGCCATCCCGAACGGCGTGAGAAAGACAAACTGGCAGATGTTCAAGGCGGAACGCCCCAGTCTGGTCCCGTATGCCTGACATTTCGACGGTTTCCACGGCGTGCCCGCGGCCGACTGCAACACCCGCGTGGTTCAGTTCGACAAGAACAAATGCGCCGTGTCGTCCCGCGCGGTCGGTCGGCCGGTGGAAATCCGCGCCTATGACGATCGGACCGAACTGCCAGGATGGGGAGATTGTCGGTGATCACCGCCGCTGCTTCGGGCGCGACCAGCCGGTGTTCGATCCGTGGCGGCGATCGCGCGGCCGCACTTCGACGTGAGGTTTCTAGGCAGCCGCGCGACACCAGGTCGAGCCATTTGGTGCCGATCCCCCTGCTGCGCGTAGCGTGAACCCTGTGCTGTTGCTTCCTCCCTGTCGATCCATCCGTGACAGATCCAATGAAAGGAGGATATCCTCCGCACATTCTAGTCATCGAACGGCATGCCTGACCATCGAGAAGGGAGGAGAGACAATGACCACGCATATATTAACCCAAGTACTTGCGCTTGTGGTTGGCAGCGTTGTGGGAGTCACCGCGCTTGCGGAACAGCCAGTACATGGTGTCACTGATACAGAGATAGTTATCGGCACGGTTACTGATCTGTCGGGTGTAACCGCGATCCAAGGGGTGAACAACGCGAATGCTATCCGTTTGCTCTTTGATGAGACGAACGCGAAGGGCGGAATTAACGGTCGCAAGATCCGGTACATCGTTGAGGATAGTCAATACCAAGTCCCGCGCGCCGTGCAGGCCATGAATAAGCTGCTGAACAACGACAACGTTTTTATGACATTACAGGACGGCGGCACTCCTATGAACAACGCAACATGGCCGATGGCCATTGAGAAAGACACGCCAAAGCTCCTGCCTTTGACAGCTGCACGTTCCATGTATGAGCCCTTCCATCGGCTGAAATTCAGCCAGACGTCGTCCTATGTCGATCAAATGCGGGCCGGGACAAAGTTCTTTGTCGA
>DATDIC010000505.1:0-4553 GCA_036521275.1 Acetobacteraceae bacterium | reverse complement strand
CGCAGTCGTCACCTGCGCGATGTTGCGCACCTGGTCGGTCAGGTTGCCGCACATCGCGTTCACGCTGTCGGTCAAATCCTTCCATGTGCCGGCCACACCGGGCACAATCGCCTGGCCGCCCAGCTTGCCTTCCGTCCCAACCTCCCGCGCCACGCGCGTCACTTCCGAAGCGAACGACCGCAGCTGATCGACCATCGTGTTGATGGCCTCTTTCAGTTGTTGGATCTCGCCCCGCACGTCCACCGTGATCTTCTTCGACAGATCACCGTTCGCTACCGCAATGGTCACGTCCGCGATATTGCGCACCTGCGCGGTCAGGTTCGATGCCATCGAGTTCACCGACTCGGTCAGGTCCTTCCAGACCCCCGTCACCTCCCGCACCTGCGCTTGGCCACCCAGCTTCCCGTCCGTGCCCACCTCGCGCGCCACGCGCGTCACCTCGGAGGTGAATACCGACAACTGCTTGATCATCGTGTTGACAATGTCGGCCGAGCGCAGGAACTCGCCCTGCAACGGGCGTCCATCCACCTCCAGCGGCACAGTTTGCAGCAGGTCGCCCTTCGCCACCGCGGTGATCACCCGGGTCACTTCCGTGGTCGGCCACAGCAGGTCGTCAATCAGCAGATTGACCGACGATTCCATTTCCCCCCAGGCCCCGCTGGAAAGCGCGAACTTCACCCGCTGCCGCGTGTGCCCTTCGCGGCCCACCACCTGGCCCACCCGCTCCAGTTGCTGCGCCATGCGCTGGTTGGCCGCGACGATCTCGTTGAACACGTCGGCGATCTTTCCTGCCAGCCCGGTCTGCTGTCCCGGCAGACGCACCGAGAAATCGCCGACCCGGACCGCCTGCAACGCCTCCAGCAATTCCTCCGCCGGCAACGTACCCGTGCTCCCGCCGCCGTGCATCACCGGCGCGGCCGCCGCCGCCTCCCCGGTCGGCTGAAAATTCAGCGCGTCGGTTGCGCCATTATGGTTCAATTCCACGGCGAGACTCCTCAAGCGCGTTCCGGGTTCGATCAGCGATAGGCCGAAATAAGCGGGACACGAGGCGCGCGCGGCCGCCGGTCCCTTATCTCTCATTGAGAAGATTACAAACCACAAACCACGCGGGCGACTGGCTTTTCAGTGTATCACAAGTAATTGAGCCGTAATCGCTAACGATCCTTGACCGAAAGCACCGTTCAATGCGGATTCGCGCTCAGCTCCGCCCGATACACAATAAAATATCTGTCCAGACAGCCCTCCGCGACCGTCAACCACGCCTGAACGAATGCCGGCTTATCCAAATCGTTATATTTCCATGAACAACGTCTCTCTCTCACCCTGCAGCCGCAGATCCAGCCGCCAGACCCGCGTCCCGGCCTCCTCTGCGGCCGGCCTCGCCATCAGCGTGTCTCGCCGGCCCGGCGGTTCGATCATCCCGAGCACGGGATCGCTCTCGTTCAGTGCATCTCCATCGAAATACGCCCGCGTATGCAGCGCTTTCACCAACCCGCGGGCAAGAATCGTAATCGCCAGATGCGGCGCCTGCGGCGCATTGCCGCCCGCTCCGCGCAGCCCGGCAACTGAATCCGGCCGGATCGTAACAAAGCGGAACATGCCTTGTGGATCGGTCGCTGTCCGCCCGTAGCCCGGGAAAGTTTCGTCTGCTACCGGGTCCACCTGCCAGATCTCCACGCACGCATCGGTCACCGGCAGCTCGTCGCCGTCAATGACCTGCCCGATGAACACCATACGCTCCCCCGCCGCGCCGAAACGCGTCAGGTCCGCCATCTCTGGATGCTCGATCAGGTGCCAATACGGCCCGATCGTCTGACTCGCCGTCGCACCCGGCATCAGCCTGCCTCCTCTGCGAACGGCGTCGCCCCACGACCGCGCAGCACGATATCGAACCGATACCCGAGCGCCCATTCCGGTTCCGTCAGCCCCAGGTCAAACCGGGACACCAGCCGCTCCCGCGCCGCCGCGTCCGGCACACAGTTGAAGATCGGATCCAGCGGCAGCAGCGGATCACCCGGAAAATACATCTGAGTGATCAGCCGGGTCGCGAATCCCGGCCCGAAGAGCGAGAAATGAATGTGGTTCGGCCGCCACGCATTGTGGTGGTTGCGCCAGGGATACGCTCCCGGCATGATCGATACGAAACGATAATATCCGTCACCATCGCTGAACACGCGCCCCTCGCCTTTGAAATTTGGATCCTGGGGTGCATCATGCTGGTCACGCTCATGATTGTAACGCCCAGCCGCGTTGGCCTGCCAGATTTCGAGCATCGTCTCCGGCACCGGCCGTCCGTCTTCGTCGCTCACCTGCCCCGAAACGATGATACGCTGGCCCATGGCCTCGCGCACGCCGATCCGGGACAGGTCGGCGATCGGTGGGAAATGCCGCGGCAGGAACCGCGGCCCGCTGCGCTCCGTCACGGTATGCGGTATCCGCAGCAACGGCTGGATCGGATACCGCCTGTGCGTGCTGCGATACTCGGGCGAATTGTACCCCGGCTGGCTCCCCGGCACCGGTGGCCGGAACGGCAATTCTTGCTGTGGCTCGCTCATCCTGGACCCTCTCCCCAATCCCGGCGAAGTTCCCCGGCCGCAATCGCGCTGGCGGTGTCAAACGCCTATTTCTGCCGCCCCGTGGGCCGGGTTTGCTGCTCGGCCGCCGCCATCTGATCTCGTTCGCCCGGTTGAGCATAGGCTCCACGCAGGCTCCGCAAATGCTGAACCCGTTCCCATCCGCGCCGCAACATTCGCTCTGCCCTTGTCATTGGGGTCGGCCGCTGCAGCAACAGATACACGAAAACTGGCCCTGGCTGACCGAGATTGCTTTTGTAACGTGTCTCACCCGCCATGAAGTCGTAAATCGAGTCACCTCTCTGCACGTGCTGCTCGATCGCCAGGGCATGGCAAACTAGGCCGGGCTTCAGGCGGTTGTCATCTTCGTACAGAAACCCGCTGACGAACGCCAATACATGGCCATCGCGGATCAGGTTGTACAAATACCCTATGGGCTTACCGTCGCGACTGACACGAATCAGCTCCGCGGTGCCACGCGGTACACAATCCGCAATCAGCCGCCGCTGGAACTGCTCGAAGAACGCGGAAGCGAATCCCCCCGGCTTGCCTCGCGCCTGCCACTGGCGCTGGTGCAGCTCCTTCAACCCCCCCAACCAGTCGAGCGCCGTCCCGGCATCGGTCGCCCACTCGGCGGTCAGGCGTCCCGCCGCCTCATAGAGTCGCACCGAGCGTCGTATCTGCTGGCGGGTATTGGCGCTCAATGTGTCGAGATAGGCCTTCCCGGCGCTGCGCACCGAACGCAAATCCACCCGCCAGGACGGTTTGCGGTACGGCATCTGCACCAGCGTACCCGGTGGCGTGATGGCAACGGCCTGGTCCTCCAGCATGCCGACGATGTGCAACTCGTCCCGCCGCCGTCCACCCACGATTGCCTTGCGGAGCAGATAGGCCACCGCCTCGCGCTCGGCCCTGCCGGACCATTCGCGATCGACCAGGAACCCGTTAAATTCGATTGCGATACAATCTTTCGTCCGCTCGCCGGTCGCATGCAGCGATAGGCCATTCACGCGGATAACGCCGGCCTCCCGCCGGTAGCGCGGCACCACCAAGCCCAGCAATACCAGCGCACCGGAGACCTCGCCGATCACCACAGGCGGGCACTCCCCGAGCTCGCCGATCCAGGCGTTCATCCAATCCCAACTCAGGAAAAAAGTAATATCAGCCCGCTTTTCCAGGTCGAGCCAAAGCAGACCAAGGTCCCCGGTGGGCAGGTCATTCTGGATATGGAAACGTATTGCCTCAGCCATGCCGCTCGACCGGTAATGCAGATGATAAAAAATGCCAGCGTTTCCAAGCCGGGCCGGAGAACCCGCCCCTCCGGCACCTCACCATGGTAGACCACGTCCGCGCGCGATCGCCGCCTGTCCGAACCGCTCGCGGATCGTGTCCATCGCTGCCTGGGTCGCCGCCAGTCGCGGCGTGGCGAAATCGGCCAGGTCTCCCTGATCGACATTGATCGCCGGCATCAGCGGCTGCGCACCGATTCCAATCAGGCGGAACGACGTGCCATCGATCTCACGCAGCAGCAGTGATCGGGCCGCCTCAAACAGCCGATCCGGCAGCACGGTCGGGCTGCCCGGCAGCCGCGCCGCGCGGGTGCGCAACGCGAAGCCGGACGTCTTCAGCTTCAGCACCACCCCGCCGGCCGCGAGCCCGTTCTCCTTTAGCCGGCGACCCAGCTTTTCGGCGCAGCGCCACAGCGGCCGCTCGAGCTCATCGATCCGGCTCATATCCCTGTCGAACGTGGTCTCCGCGCTGATCGACTTGGCGTCACGCGCCGGATCCACCCGCCGCGTATCCTCGCCACGTGCGCGAGCGCATAGCGCCGGCCCATCCTCGCCCAGCAGCCGCTTGGCCTGCCGGGCAGGCAGCGCCTGCAGCTCTCCCAATCTGGTGATCCCCAGTACCGCCAGCCGTCGGCTCATTGCCGGCCCAACGCCGGGCAGCACGCCAACCGGGTCCGCCGCCAACACCGAA
>DATDIC010000504.1:0-4195 GCA_036521275.1 Acetobacteraceae bacterium | reverse complement strand
GAGGGGCCGGCTATCCACGACTTTGTCGCCCGCCGCGCCGCTCGTTCGCTTCACCTTACTCCGGGCAGCACCGGCAGGATGGGTCGTTGTCAAGCGATCTTACTTCCGTGGATGGCCAGCCCCCTTCGCCGGCCATGACGTTATTTTACGGCGCCAAGGGTCAGTCCGCGCACCAGATAGCGCTGGAGGTAGCCGAACACGACCGCGACGGGCAGCGTCGCCACCAGGGCCGCGGCCATCACCTGGTTCCAGGTTACCGAGTACCGCCCGGAGACCAGGTTCACCACCTGCAATGTCACGGTCTGCTTGTCGGGATCGCGCAGCATGGTGAGCGCCACCACATATTCGTTCCATCCGGCAACGAACGCCACCACGGCGCAGACGGCGGTTGCCGGGACCGCGAGCGGCAGGAACACGTGCAGGATCGCCTGCATGCGCCCGCAGCCGTCGATCCAGGCAGCTTCCTCGATATCCGTCGGGATGGCGGCGAAATAGGCGGCCAACATCCACACCGAGAACGCGAGCTGGAACGCCGCATAGATCACGATCACGCCGACCCGCGTGTTGACCAACGTGCCGTCGCCGAACGGCACGGCCGCGGCCAACCGGAACAGGCCCAGGATCAACAGTACCGGCGCCAGCATCTGGCTGATGAGCAGGAACACGCGATAGGCCGGTTTCGCGCGGAACCGCATGCGCGCCATCGCATATGCCGCCGGGACCGCGATCGATAGTGCCAGCAGCGAGGAGCCGCCGGCGATAACCACGCTGTTGAGGATCGCCAAGCCCAGATGCGCCTGCGACCACATCCCGGAGAAGCTGGCGAGGCTCCAATGGCGCGGGAGCCAGTGCGGCGGGTACGACATCACTTCCGCGGTGGGCTTCAGCGCCGTGGACAGCATCACCAGGTACGGGAACAGCACCAGCACGATCAGTGGTGAAAGCACCAGCCAGCACACGATACTGCGCCGCAGCCTGGTTCGTCGCATCAGACGTCGTCCCGCCGCAAGCGCAGGTAAATGCCGGTGAAGACGAACACGATCGCCAGCATCACCACCGAGACCGCCGCTGCCGGCCCGGGGCGGCCCAGCCGGAAGGCCAGTTCGTAGGCGTATGTCACCAGAATATGCGTGCCGTTGTCCGGGCCGCCCTGTGTCATGACCCAGATGATCGGGAACGAATTGAACACGTGGATGATGTTCAGCACCACGGCGATGGTGACGAACGGTTGCAGCAGCGGCAGCGTGAGAAACCGGAACTGCTGCAAGCCGGAGGCGCCGTCGATGCGTGCCGCTTCATAGATTTCGACCGGAATTGACGAGAGGCCGCCTTGGAAGATGGTAGAGGTGAATGGGATGGATACCAGGATGCCGATGCCGATTTCGACCGGGAAAGCGGTTTCCGCACGGGCCATCCACTGCACCGGCGCGGATATCAGCCCGACGCTTCGCAGCATGCCATTGATCATGCCGTAGTCGGCGTTGAACGACCATTGCCAGAGGATCGCCGCCATCGCCAGCGATAGGGCCCAAGGCAGCATGACGATGGTGCGGGCGACGGAGCGGCCATAGAAATCCTGCTGCAACACCAGCGCCACGGGCGTGGAGATCAGCACGGTGCCGCCGACCACTGCCGCGGTCCAGATCAGCGTGCGCCACAGCGAGCCGTAGAAGATGGGGTCTGTGAGCACGTTGGCGTAGTTCGCCCAGCCGACGAAGCCGCGCAGTTGCCCGAACGGCGAGACATTGGCGAAGGAGAGCCGCAGGATGACGAAGAACGGGTAGATGATGATCGCCACGGCGAGCACCAGGCTGGGCAATATCAGCAGCAGTGGCATGCCGCTGCGCGACAGCCGAGGCAGCGTTGCCGCGCCGTGCGGGAACAGAACGGCGGCGCGGCCTGGTTCGTCGCCGGGCCGCGTGCCGAGCGCCGAGCGGCGACTCACCTGCCAAGGGCCTGGTTCGCCTTCGCGGCCGCCTGCTGCAATGCCGGAGCTGGCTGCGCATTGCCCAGATAGACCGATTGCAGCGCGTCGATGACGTCTTTCGCCACGTCTTCCCAGCCGGTGATGACGGGGGCAAAATGCGCGTTCGGCATCAGCCCGACGAACACTTTCAGGTGTGGATCATCGGCGAAAAGCGGATCTTGCGCCACTGCCTGCGTGGTCGGCAGGAATCCTTCGTTCTTGTTGAACTCGATCCGCGGCTCCTTGGTGAAGATATAGTCCAGGAACTTCCATGCGGCGGGCTTCACCTTGGAGTTCTTGAACATCACGATGGAATCGGTGACCGCGTAGGTCGATTGGGTGGTTCCTTTCGGCACGGGGATGATGCCGTATTGCAGGTTCGGGGCCTCTTTCGCGAGCTGGCCGATCAGGAAAGGACCGGTGATCATCATTCCCAGGCGGCCCTGCTTGAACAGGTTCTGCAGGTCGGTGCGGGTATAGTTAGTCACGCCGGGCTCGGTCAGGCCCTGGTCGATCATCGACTTGTAGAGCGCCAGGGTTTTGGGGCCGGCGGGGCCATCGAAGGCCGCCTTGCCGTCGGGCCCGATCAGGTCGCCGCCGTAGCTCCAGAGGGCATAGTACCAATAGACATCGGTTTCCACGTCCTTGCCCTGGATGCCGAAACCGTAGCCGCCGGCTGCCTTGATTTTCGTTGCTGCGGCAACCACATCGTCCCACGTCGCCGGACCGTTGGGGAAGCCGGCTTTGGCCAGCATGTCCTTGTTATAGAACATGGCGCGCGCCGAGGCGGCGATCGGCAGGCCGTAGATCTTGCCGTCGATCGTGCCGGGCTTAAGGAAGATCGGCACGAACCGGTCGCGTATCTGCGGCGTCATGTAGCTGTCCAGCGGTTCGGCCACGCCATCCTTGACGAAATCCAGCAGCCAGCGTGTGCCGATGATCGACAGGTCGGAGTTGGTGCCGCCCGATATATCGGTCTGGAGCTTCTGCAGCAGGGAGGTCCAGTTCACCACCTCGATCTTGACGTCGATGCCCGGATTGGCCTGGGTGAACTGCTGGGCCATTTTCTCGAAATAGGGGCCGGTGGCGTTGCTGTATTCCGCCACCGTCACCCGCACCGTCTCCGCCCGGCCGGCGATTGCCGTGAAGGCCAGTGGCAGGCTGAGCGCGGCGGCCAGGCCGAGCCGTCGTCCGAACCCGCTTGTGCTGCGTGTCATCGCGCCGTTCCTTTTCCACGTTCCCGAGCCCCAGCAAAGAACAGGCCATTCGGCGTGGCAAGCGGTGCGAGAGGCTAGGGCAGGGGGCGCCACGCATCGATCGCTGCCGCCTCGCTGTCGTCGCAATGATGTCGAAGCGACCGGTCAGCAGACTCGCAGTGCCAGCGTGTGGCCGACATTAGGTAAAACACCATCGCGACGGTGTGAATTCCACACAGCACCCAGGCGGCCGCCGATAAGGTAAAATGCGATCAGATGATATTGATATTCGGCAAGCGCTCCAGTTGCACTCAGCGCTGCCTTCGCGATGGAGAGCTGCGACAAATGCCCACCGAGCGCGTCCGACCAAACGACGTGGCGCCCGCCGGAATGAAAGCCGTCGTCAACGTCGAGGCATACATCCAGAAGTGCGGGCTCGATCACAGCCTGATCGAGCTGGTGAACATGCGCGCGTCGCAGATCAACGGGTGCGCATATTGCCTCGGGATGCACAGCCGCGACGCGCGTGCCCGTGGCGAGAGCGAGCAGCGGCTGTATCTGCTGGATGCATGGCATGAAGCGGACCTTTACTCCCCGCGCGAACGGGCGGCGCTGGCATGGACCGACGCGGTGACACGAATTGCTGATACGCATGCCCCCGATGAAGTCTATGAGGAGCTGCGGGTCCACTTTTCCGAGAAGGAGATTGCCGATCTGACGTTGCTGATCGGGGTTATAAATCTCTGGAACCGCTTGGCTATCAGCTTCCGCACCCGTCAACCATCCACGACGGCACAGTCAGCGGAGAACAGGTAATACAAGCCGTTCGAGAGGCTGACTCTCTGCGTCATGCTCGCGCAGGCGGGTGTGACGCAGTCATGGCTGCACGGACTACCGCTGGATTCCCGCTTTCGCGGGAATGACGACATGGGTGCGGGGATGAGGGGGACGGGGATGGGTCTGCCTTCAGGGCGGCTGGTGTAGCACACGCCCGTTCCGGGTCAGGTGTTCAGAAAGCAGATCGTTTCATTCT
>DATDIC010000503.1:0-4983 GCA_036521275.1 Acetobacteraceae bacterium | reverse complement strand
TCCTGCCAGCGGACGATGACACGCTGCTCGGTATCGTTGGTTTCGATCATCAGGCGGCCGTCACGATAAGCGGCGGCCAGTGCCGCGCTGCCATCTGCCGCATCCGGCCGGGCCGACAACCCGCCCGGAACCGTTGCCGGCCGCCAGCGGAAATGCCGCTCGGCGGTGCCGCGGTCGAGGCCGCTTACATACATCATGTCGACGAAGCGTTTGGCTGCGAAATTGACGGTCCGCTGACGCAGCGCCGCGGCCGAGCCGTCATACACGACCGGATCGGGGAGCCCCTCGGCGCCGAACGGTCGCGCGCGGTCGAACAGGGGTTCGGGTGGAGGTGGTGTCGTCTCGCTCATCGCATCGGCCTTGTCGCTGTGATGCCGTCATATGCGCACTCTGCCGCCGGCACGCTCAGGACCTCATCCGCAGCGCCGTGGACGATGCGCGGCGGATCAAGGCCTATTTCACCACCGCCGTTTCGCGCCGGGTCGTTTCATCCGCCGCAAAATAGCGCGCGCGCAAGCCCTTCTGGTTCTCGTAGATCGAGCCCTGCTTGGCGGCCGGCGGCAGCGGTAACCGCACCGGCACTGGCGCGAGGCGCGGCTCCAGCGTCGGGTGGCCAGCCACCATCAGCGCATCAAACGCCTCTATCCCGCCGGGAAACCCGAGCAGCGGCCAGGCATCCGCGGCACGGAACTGAAACAGCAGCAGACGACGGTCGCGATCGGACGTGTTCGGCGCCGAGCCATGCACCGCCCGCACGTGGTGCACGGTGATCGACCCCGCCTTGCCGGTCAGCGGTATGGCAGTGGCGAATTCGCACTCCTCCCGCGATGGGTCCATCGCACCGCAGAACGCCCCGTCGGCGTGATGGTCGAACACCGGTCCTCGATGGCTGCCGGGCACGATCAGCAGCGGCCCGTTTTCCATCTCCATGTCGTCCATCATCACGCCAACCGCGGCCAGGTCGTCGTTGGTGTGCGGATAGAATGCCCAGTCCTGGTGCCATTCCACCGCAGCCCCGAACCCGGCCGATTTCATGTTCAGCTTGGCGGTATCGAAGCGGATGTCCGGCCCCCACAGGTTCTGCAGCACCGAAACGATCCCCGGATGGCTGGTCAGGTGCGCGAATTCCTCGTGATGCTGGTGCGGTGCCTTGATCCGGCGGACGCGCGGGTCGTCCGGCCTGTGGCTGTCCTCCAGATCGTAGATTTCGGTGTGCCCCGTCAGGCCCCGTGCATTGGCGACGAACTGATCGGTCACGCGGCGCAGGCGCTCAAGCTCCGGCGCCGACAGCACGTCGGGCACCACGATGGCACCGACCTCGTTATATTGCTCTATCTGGGCCCGGGTAAGCATCGGTTCCCTCCCGCATTCGCCTTGCACCATGAACAGGCTATCATCCGCGCGGAAGCCGGTCGAGCGGCCGGCACGGCAAGCGCAGGTGCGAAACGGACCATGAATGGACCCGGGGCAGGCGGCATCGATTGCGACATCCATCCGGCCGTGCCTGGCCTGAAGGCATTGCTGCCGTACCTGGCCGATCACTGGCGCGATTCCGTTGTGCAGCGCGGGCTGCACGATCTGGAGTCGATCGCCTATCCGGTGAACGCACCCCTGTCCTCGCGGCCGGACTGGCGTCCGGTATCCGGCAAGCCGGGCTCCGACCTGGAGATGTTGCGCCGGCAAGCTCTGGACCCGTTTGGCACGGAATTCGCCATTTGCAACTGCCTGTACGGGGTGCAACTTCTGTTCAGCGAAGACATGGGCGCCGGCTTCGCCCGCGCGGTTAACGACTGGATCGCCCGCGAATGGCTGGATAAAGAACCGCGGCTCCGCGCCTCGATCGTGATCCCGACGCAGAACGCCGAGCTGGCGGTGGACGAGATCAATCGCGTCGCACCCGACCATCGCTTCGTGCAAGTCTTGATGCTCGTGATGGGCGACGCGCCGCTGGGCAAGCGGCAATACTGGCCGATCTACGAAGCTGCGCAGAAGCATGGATTGCCGATTGGCATCCATGCCGGCAGCGCCTATCGTCACCCGGTCACGCCCGTCGGCTGGCCGAGCTACTACACGGAAGACTACGCCGCCCAGGCAGCCGCCTTTCAGGCCGCGCTCTCCAGCCTGGTGTGCGAGGGCGTGTTCACCAAGTTTGCCGACCTGCGCGTGGTGCTGATCGAATCCGGCGTGTCCTGGTTGCCGGCCCATCTCTGGCGGCTGACCAAGTTCTGGCGCGGTCTTCGGCTGGAAGTCCCGTGGGTGGACCGCTCCCCCACCGAGATCGTGCGCCAGCACGTGCGCCTGACCACCCAGCCGTTCGACGTACCCGAGGACGCCGCGACGATCGAGCGACTGATCGAGCATCTCGGATCGGACGAAATGCTGCTATTTTCGACCGATTACCCGCATTGGCAGTTCGACGACGATGCCGCTCTGCCCTCTGGTCTGTCGCCGGAAATGGCGCGGCGGATCATGGTGGATAATCCCATAAGCACCTATCCGCGATTGCGCGCATAGCTGCTTGACCGGCCGATCCGGTCCTTCGACACTGCGCAAAGCTTCACGGCTGGACTATTGAAGGAGCATCCAACCGATGGCCGCTATTCCCGACAGTTTTCGTGACCTCCTGGAGCAGAAAAAGGCGTTTGCCAATCTTGCTACCGTAAAGGCGGACGGATCCCCCCAGGTGACGCCAGTATGGTTCGACTATTCTGGTGGACATATCCGCGTGAACACGGCGAAGGGCCGGGTGAAGGCGCGCACCATGAAGCAGGGCGCGAAGGTTGCGCTGGCGATCATGGATCCGGACAATCCATATCGCTATGTACAGGTGCGCGGCCATGTCTCGCGGGTAACCGAGGGCGGGGCGGACGATCACATCGATTCATTGGCCAAGAAATATCTTGGCAAGGACAAATACCCGTTCCGCCAGCCCGGCGAGCAGCGCATCATGCTAGAGATCGAACCGGAGGCGGTTCAGACGATGGAATAGCGGTTCGACCGGCGGTGTCACCCATCGCGCGTACCGATCACGGGTGACCGGCCGGAATCCGACATGGTCATTCGCTCCGTGCCCGACCGTCCATCGCTTGGTCGAAAAGCAGTGGTAGTATATTACCACACGCCGGAACCCTTGACCCCGCTTGACTTTCCCCCCATAAGCCGCCGCGTTGGCGCAAGGGACTGAGCATGAAGACCACCCTCTCGTTGAAACCGGCAGAGGTGAAGAAGGATTGGGTGCTGATCGATGCCGAGGGCGTGGTGCTCGGGCGGCTTGCCTCGATCATCGCCCTCCGCCTGCGCGGAAAGCACAAGCCTCAATTCACGCCGCATGTCGATTGCGGAGACAACGTGGTTGTGGTGAATGCCGAAAAAATCCATGTCACCGGCAACAAGGCCGAGCAATCGGTCTTCTATTACCACACCGGCTATCCTGGCGGTATCAAGGGTCGCAGCATCCGCCAGCGGCTGGACAGCAAGCATCCGGAACGAGTGCTGGAAAAGGCGGTGGAACGCATGATCACGCGCGGACCGCTGCAGCGGCGGCAGATGAAGCATCTGCACGTCTATGCCGGGGCCGAGCATCCGCACGTCGGCCAGCAGCCGGCGACGCTGGATGTCGCGGCGATGAATCCGAAGAACAAGAGAGGCTGAGCCTATGTCCGGAACCCAGACCCGCACCCTGGCGGACCTCAAGGACCTCGTCACCGCCGCCACCGCGACCGGCGCAACCCCGGCCAGCGAGCAGCCCCACCGGGAACCGAAACGCGATGCCTTCGGCCGCTCGTATGCGACCGGACGGCGCAAGAATGCAGTGGCGCGCGTTTGGGTGAAGCCCGGCAAAGGCACTATCACTGTCAACGACAAGCCGGCCGCACAGTATTTCGCCCGCCCCGTGCTGCGCATGCTGATCACGCAACCCTTCCTGGTGGCGGATCGCTACAATCAGTTCGACGTGTTCTGCACCGTTGTCGGCGGCGGACTCTCAGGCCAGGCCGGCGCGGTACGGCACGGGATCAGCCGCGCGCTGACCAATTACGAGCCGGAATTGCGCGCCATTCTGAAAGTCGCCGGATTCCTGACCCGCGACCCGCGCGTGGTGGAACGCAAGAAATATGGCCGTGCGAAGGCCCGCCGTAGCTTCCAGTTCAGCAAACGTTAGCAGCGTGATCGATTGAGTCTGCCTCGACGGAAGGCACGGATCACGCTCGCAAACGAAGAATCTACGGCAGGATCGCTTCATCCTGAAGCGATCCTGCTGTAGGCCTAAATTGCGGGTTCATTTGCTCCTTCCGGCAACAGCCGGCGGGACGCGGACGGCGGAGGGCCGGATGGCTGACAAGCCCATCGTGTTCATCGACGGCGAGGCGGGAACCACCGGCCTCGGCATCCGCGAACGCCTGCTCGCGCTGCGCGGGGTCGAGCTGCGCAGCCTGCCGGCCGAGCGGCGCAAGGACCCCGCCGCCCGCCGCGACGTAATGGCCGAGGCCGACCTCGTCGTGCTGTGCCTGCCCGACGATGCCGCTCGCGAATCGGTTGCCCTCGCGGATGGACTTGGCAATGCGGCACCCAAGCTGCTGGACGCCAGCACCGCCCATCGCGTGCACGCGGACTGGACCTACGGGTTCGCTGAACTGGCACCGGGTCAGCCGGAGCGGATCGCGACAGCCCGCAAGGTCGCCAATCCGGGATGCTACCCGACCGGCGCAATCGCATTGATCCGTCCGCTGGTGGATGCTGGCCTGATGCCGCCCGACTACCCGGTCACGATAAACGCCGTCAGCGGCTACTCCGGCGGCGGACGCGCCATGATCGAGGCGCATGAGCGTGATGGCGGCCCGGCGTTCGAGCTCTATGCCCTCGGGCTGGAGCACAAGCATGTGCCGGAGACGCAGCTTTATGCCGGGCTCACGCGGCGCCCGATCTTCGCCCCAGCGGTCGGGCATTTCCGTCAGGGCATGTTGGTCTCGGTCCCGCTGCATCTGG
>DATDIC010000502.1:0-2763 GCA_036521275.1 Acetobacteraceae bacterium | reverse complement strand
GGCGTATTTCCACGTGGAACTGGAACGCCACGCGGTGCTGCTGGCGGAGGGGCTGGCGGCGGAGTCGTACCTCGATACCGGGGACCGCAGCAGCTTCAGCAATGGCGGCGGGGCGGTGCGGCTCTATCCGGACTTCGCGTCACTGCGCTGGGAGGCACAAGGGTGCGCGCCGCTGGTGGTGACGGGGAAGGAGGTGGCGGGGGTGAGAGCGAGGGTCACACGCGCGGCGTAGCGGACGGCCACTATACGTTGAAGCGGAACAGCATCACGTCGCCGTCCTTCACCACGTACTCCTTCCCTTCCACCCTCATGCGGCCGGCGTCCTTCGCGCCGGACTCTCCCTTCCCGGCCACGTAATCGTCGTACGCAATCGTTTCCACGGCAATGAAACCACGCTCGAAGTCGCCATGGATCACGCCGGCTGCCTGCGGCGCCCTGGTCCCCCGCACCACCGTCCAGGCGCGCGCCTCCTTCGGCCCGACCGTGAAGAACGTGATCAGCCCCAGCAGGTCGTACCCGGCCCGGATCACCCGATCCAGCCCGCTGTCGTGCAGGCCCAGCCCGGTCAGAAACTCCGCGCGATCCTCCGCCGGCAACTGCGCCACTTCCGCCTCGATTGCAGCCGAAACCACCACCGAGCGGGCGCCTTCCGCCGCCGCCCGCTCCGCCACGCGGCCGGAATGTGCGTTCCCAAGCGCCGCCGCGCTCTCCTCCACGTTGCAGACATACAGCACCGGCTTGGCAGTCAGCAGTTGCAGGCGCCGCGCCGCCTCGGCCTGCTCCGGCGGTATCGCAGTACGCGCCGGACGCCCGGCCGCCAGCGCCGCCACGATCGGCTCGATCAGCACGACCTGCGCGGCGCTGTCGCGATCCCCGCCACGAGCGCGCTTGGTCAGCCCCACCAGCCGCTTCTCCAGGCTCTCCAGGTCCGCCAGCATCAGCTCGGTCTCCACGATCTCGGCATCGCGGATCGGGTCGATCGCACCCTCCACATGCGTCACGTCGGGATCCTCGAAGCAGCGCAGCACATGGATGATCGCATCCACCTCGCGGATGTTCGCCAGGAACTGGTTGCCCAACCCCTCACCGCGCGACGCCCCGCGCACCAGTCCGGCGATATCCACGAACTCCAGCGCAGTCGGCACGATCCGCGCCGACTTGCCAATGGTTGCCAACGTATCCAACCGCTGGTCGGGCACGGGAACGCGGCCGACATTCGGCTCGATCGTGCAGAACGGATAGTTCGCCGCGGCGGCCGTGGCGGTTTCCGTCAGCGCGTTGAACAGGGTGGACTTGCCCACATTCGGCAGGCCGACAATGCCGCAGTTGAATCCCATCGCTATGCCTCGCCGGTACGCGCCAGCAGCGCGACCTTGGTCATGAAATCCTCCTGCCTGCCATCCACCAGCAGCGGCGCGGCGTCCGCCACCGCATCCAGCACCGGCAGCAGCCAATCGCGATCGGCCGGGCCGAAATCCCCCAGCACGTGGCCCAGAACACGCTCCTTGTCGCCCGGGTGCCCGATCCCCAGCCGCACCCGCCAATAGTCCGGCGAGCCCAGCATCCGGTCCATGCTGCGCAACCCATTATGGCCCGCCGCACCGCCGCCGCGCTTCACCCGCACCTTGCCGGGCACAAGGTCCAGCTCGTCATGGAACGCCGTCACCGTCTCCAGCGGCAGCTTGTAGAACGACAATGCCGCCTGCACGCTTTCACCGGACGCGTTCATGTAGGTCCGCGGCTTCAGGCCAATGATCTTCTGCCCGGCAATGCTGCCCTCGGCGACCAGCCCCTTGAAGCGCTGCCGCCACGGACCAAACCCGTAGCGTATGGCGATCGTATCGAGCGCCATGAAACCGATATTATGGCGGTTCCGGGCCATCCCCGGCTCCGGATTGCCGAGGCCGACCCAGAGCAGCACCTGCGACCGTCAGGCGCGCGGCGCGGCGTCGGTCGGGACGAACCGAGCCCTCATTTCTTGCCGCGCCCGCGGTCAGCGGCGGCCTTGGCTGGTGCCGCCGCCGGCGCCGCGGCGGGGGTGGGCGCCGCCGCTGCCGGCGTTGCGGCGGTTTCCGCGGCGGCTTCACCCATCTTGGTCGGCGGCGCTACCGTCGCCACGACGAAGTCCCGGTCGGTGATCACCGGGCGGGTGCCGTCGGTGCCCTTCAGGTCGTGCCAGCGCACATTGTCGTTGAAATCGAGCCCGCTCAGGTCCGCCGCGAACTGCTCGGGAATGTGATCCGGGTCGCAATACACTTCCACGGTGTGGCGGATCACGTTCAGCACGCCACCACGCTTGAGCCCGGTGGAGAGACCGTCATTCTCGAAATGCACTGGAACCGAAACGCGAATGCGCTCCCCGGGGGCAAGACGCTGGAAATCGATGTGCTCCGGCGCGTCAGTGACCGGATGATACTGCACGTCGCGGATCAGGGCGCGGACCGCACTGCCGTTGCCGCCGATCTCGAACACGCGGGACTGCCAGCCGGGCCGGTGCAACTCGCGCAAGATGGCACGCGGCTCGATGGCGATCAGGCTGGCGGGCTGCTTCGCCCCGTAAATGACGCCCGGGACCCGCCCGGCCCGCCTGGTCGCACGGGCGCCGCCTTTGCCGGCGCGGTCGCGCGGCTCCGCCGAAAGAGTGACGACATTGGCCATCGGATGCTGCTCCCGAAACGCGGATTACGCCGGCACCGGGAAGGTGCCGCGCGGAGCGGCGCATGTAGCGGAACCCGCCGCGCAGGGCAAGCACGGGGGCTCCGC
>DATDIC010000501.1:0-5243 GCA_036521275.1 Acetobacteraceae bacterium | reverse complement strand
CGGGTGAACCATTCGGCGATGTTTTCGGCTGACAGCGCCGTGCGCATGGTCGGGTCCGCTTCCGCCTCCGGCGAAACCACTGCGTTGTTGAACGCCCACGTGGCCTGCTTCAGCTCGAACGCGCCGGATTGCCGGATGCCGGAGCGCCAGGAATTGGAGAAGCCGCCACTGTCCAGAACCTGCGCAACGAGGCCCGGCGGATCGAGGCACCCGAGCGCGGCCTGCGTATGTGCGGCATAAGACAGTCCCATGGTACAGACCCGGCCGTCGCACCAGGGCTGCTCGCGCAGCCAGGCAATGGCGTCGAACCCGTCCTCGCCATCCGACAGGTATTTGACGAAACGACCTTCGGAGCCGTAGCGTCCGCGGGTGTCCTGGTACACCACCGCATACTGGTGGGCGGTGAAGCTGGCGGCCAGTTCGGCGCGGTTGGCGACGGTGCGGTGGGCGGCGGTGATCTCGCTGCGGCTGGGCAGGTTCCGTCCGTAGGGCGTGCGCTCCATGATGACCGGGAACGGTCCAGCGCCGTCCGGCAGGTGGATGTCGGTGGCGAGGCGCACGCCGTCGCGCATTCCGACCATGGCATGGATCAGTTGGTTGCGGTTCATGGCTGAATTTGCCACACGGCGGATTGGATGCCCACGGGCCGCTGGTGCAAAACAACCGGTGGGGAACAGGAGGTCAGGCTAGACGCTTCTCGGAACCGGCCGTACGCCAGGGGGCGACCGTCCTGGCTGTTACCACAAACGCCAGATGCAGAATCCGATGATGGCCCACAGCAGCGCCGAAACTGCGGCTCCCCTGGCGATACCGCGCGCTGCTGCAAGCGGATCGTCCTCGTCATCCGGCTCGATGATCAGCGTCTGTCGCGATGTCAGCTTATCCGCAGCCTCCGCCTCGGGAGTCGTTTCGTCAGAAGTCGGCTGACGGAGTAAGGCAATCAGATGCGGGTTGTCCGTGCGCAGGCGTCCTGGCCTGCGGCGATCGGGGACGGTCGTTTGGTCCTGGTCTTCCGAGGATACCGGGCGGGACATGTCGCCACGTTGGCTCCGACTGGATTAACGGTACGTTAGGAGCTTATGGCCGAGAGCGCCATAGGGCTGATCCGCCGCCTATTCAGCCGAATCTGCCGCAGGACGATCAACGTCTCCACCGTCCTGGCCGGCCAGGAACGCCGATTGAAGGGGGCGACGATGCAGTTGGCTGATCGGCTTCATGCTGTCCGGGCCGGACCGACAGAACCGAATGCCGGGTGAGGGATTTGAACCCCCGACCTTCGGTTTACAAAACCGCTGCACTACCACTGTGCTAACCCGGCGTAAGTATCTGCTGGGAATGGGCCTTTACTTTGCTTTCCGCATGTTCGTCAATTTGCAGGCAATCCCATGGAGGATAGCAGGTTCAACTCGGGATAACGAGACTCCCGTGTCGGTTACGGTTACGCAGCCCTCTTGACGCGGGCGCGAAGCCAACCGAACAGGTCGTATGCCGCAGTGGGGCGGATAATTCTGCTACGATATGCTGCGCCAGCCGCGGTTGCGGCTTCATCCGTCTGGGCTGCCAACTCCCATCCGTCTGCCCGGCACGCAGCGGGACTTTTCGATTGTTCGCCGACCAGTTTTTTTCAGATCGGTCCCGCAGTCGGAACGTCGTTTCCCAACGAAATTTTCCTGCATGCCAGCGTGAGACATTCCAACTCTTAACGTGTCATTTGAGCCATCCAATGACATCCCAGTTCAACGCATCAAACTTGATCATAGTTCGAATATGGGACAAACAGAATAGTATCGCCATTTACTTGTTTGAGGTGCGGGGAATTTTCTCTGCTGGATTCATGCTTCTGTTGCGTACTGAAGGTCGGAAACTCGCTCGATGTGCGGTGATGTAATCGACCGCCGCTCGCCGGAATGATCGATCTTCAATCGGGCCGCCTTGGTCTGCTGGCGCGCCCTGCAAACGGCGGCGGATGGTTTGTTTTGGAGGGGGTTGGATTTGAACCAACGTAGGCGTGCGCCAACGGATTTACAGTCCGTCCCCTTTAGCCACTCGGGCACCCCTCCTTGAGCGGGCTGGCACTAGGGCGGAATGCGGGTTCCTGTCAACGAAGTGCTAACGCCCGCGGTGTCCCTGTGCAGCGGCACTGGGTGCGACTATACCCGGCAGCATGAAACCTCCGCACAACAATCGCCCGGGCGGTCCAAGCCGCCCGCCGCAGGATCGCGGACCACGCCGTTACGGTGGCGACCCGCCGCGCGGAGAGGGGCAAGCTGGACGTGGCCAAGGCGAGCAGGGCCGCAACCGCCAGGGACCCCGCCCCGTGGGCGCCGGCTTCGCGCCCACGCAGCGACAGGACCAGCCGCGCGATCGTCCGCATGACCGTGAGCGGCAGGGTAGCCGTCCGTTCCAGCAGCAGGCCCGTTCCGAGGCGTCGTACCAGGATCGCGGACCGCGGCTGCCCGACGCGCCGCGGGGGACGCTGTGGCTCTATGGGCAGCACGCTGTCGTTGCGGCGCTGGCCAATCCTGCTCGCCGGCTGCGCCGGCTGTTGCTGACGGAGGAAGCCGAGTTGCTGCTGTCGCAGCGTCTGGCGCCACCGTGGTCGGTATCCGCCGAACGGGTGGAGCGAGGGCGGCTCGATCAGTTGCTCGGCCGGGACGTGGTGCATCAGGGTGCGGCGCTGCTGGCGGACCCGCTGCCGCCGCCGGTCCTCGCTCATGTCCTGGAGCGTTCCGGGCCGCTCATTGTGCTGGACCAGGTGACCGATCCGCGCAACGTGGGTGCGATCCTGCGTTCGGCGGCGGCATTCGGCGGCGCGGCGGTGATCACCCAGGATCGCAACGCGCCGGAGGAGACGGGGGCTCTGGCGAAGGCCGCTTCGGGTGCGCTGGAGACGATGCCACTGCTGCGCGCGGTCAATATCGCCCGCACGCTGATCGCGCTGAAGGCGGCGAACATCTGGACGGTGGGGCTGGATGCCGGTGGTGCGGCGCTGTCCGGGCCGGGGCTGGCGGGGCGACGGGTTGCACTGGTGCTCGGCGCGGAGGGAACCGGGCTGCGGCGGCTGACCCGCGACACGTGCGACGAGGTGGCGGGGCTAGGGACCAGGCAGACGATGGAAAGCCTGAACGTGTCGGCCGCTGCGGCGGTGGCTCTGTATGAGCTGACCAGGGGGGCGTGACGATGTTCGACCCATCCGCGGCGGCTGCCGCGCTGCTGGAGTTGCGCCGGGGGCGGCAGCAGACGCGTGGCCTGCCGGCATCGATCGCGCCGCGGTCCGAGGCGGATGGGGCGGAGGCGCAGCTTGCATTGGCGCGACTGGTCGGTGCGGTGCCGCCGGCCGGGTTCAAGATCGGCGCGACCGGCAAGCGGATGCAGGCCTATCTCGGGTTGAGCGGGCCGGCGGGCGGGTTCATGGCGGCGGCGGGACTGCATGCGTCCGGCGCCACACTGCACTTTGCGGACTTCCTGAACCCGGGGGTCGAGTGCGAGGTGGCGGTTCGGCTGGCGCGGGACCTGCCGGCGGCTGCGTGCTCTCCGGCGCAAGCGGCGGCCGCGGTTGGCGAGCTGATGGCCGGCATCGAGATCGTCGAGAACCGGTACCACGACCTGGTGGCGGTCGGCGTGCCGACGATGATTGCGGACCAGGTGTTCCATGCGGCGGCGGTGGTGGGTGCTCCGGGGGCGGACTGGCGCGGCCTGGATGTTCCGGCGCTGACCGGACGGATGAGCGTCGACGGGGAGGTGCGCGAACAGGGCGTGGCTTCGGACCTGCTTGGGCATCCGATGAATTGCCTCGCCTGGCTGGCGGGGTCGGCGGTCGCCGCGGCGTTCGGAGGTTTGAAGGCGGGACAGGTGATCATGCTGGGGAGCGTTACGCCGCCGATCTGGCTCGATCGCCCGGCAAAGGTTGCAGTCGAGTTCGCTCCGTTGCCGCCGGTGACGGTAACGTTGGATTAACCGCGCTGGGAGAGAGTCCCGCCGGCTCCAAACTCATTGTCATCGCACCCGCCAAAACGGCCTGACCCTGAAGGGCATGCCGTGTTTTCGGACTGGAACCTGCTGTCGGACAAGCTGCAGCTTGATCTTTCGCGTGAGGCGCTGACGCGCGCTGTGGCGACGGTCGCGGCACAGGCGGAGCTGATGGCGCAGGAAATCGAACGCGGCGGGCTTATGGATCGCGGCGGACCGGACGCGCTGCGGCTGTTCGCGGCGGTGATCCGGGCGACGGCGAAGGACCCGCTGATGCCGGCGGGCAACGCGTAACCCAAGCCGGATGGCCGGTCATTGTGACCGGCCCGGGCCGGACGAACCGCAACCGTGAGCGACATGGCGCCGTTGCCGACGCCGAGCTTGCGTGGGTGGCATGGAATGGCGGCCGAAAATGAAGTGATCGGGGCAGGCGGAACGAGTGCCCGTTGTTGCGGGAGTGAACCGCAGCAGGTGGCGGCGTGAGGCCGCGCCGGGATGGCGGGTCCGCTCGTTGGGTGCGGCTGATGACGGGCGCGCTGCTGCTGGTTCCGTTGGTGGTGCGATTTCTCGAGGTTTATGGGGTGGGAGAGGTTGTGCCGGTGCGTGGGCCGGCGGCGGCCCCGGCGGCTCCGACGCGGCGGATTCCGCGGCCGTTCGAAGGGAAATATCCCGCCACGGTAGCGTGCGCGATATTGGCGCTGGCGCCGTTCATCGTGGTCACCACTGCGCGGGCCTTGTTTGGTGAGCAGGTGCAGCAGGACCTGCATCTCAGCCGCAGCGGGATGGAGATCATCGCCGGCCTGTCCACTGCGGGTTATGCGTGGGGCGCGTTGTGGGGCGGCGACATCGCGCAGCGTCTGCCGCGGCGCCCGCTGTTTTTGGTGTGCGAGGGTGTGTTCGTCCTGGGATGCCTGCTGGCGCCGGTCGCGACGGGGCCGGTGATGTACGGCATCGGCCATGTCCTGGCCGGGTTTGCCACCGGCCTTCTTCTGGTGGTGGCCGTGCCGCCGGTGGTCCAGCGGTTTCCGGCGGCGAAGCTGCCGATCACGGTGGTGGCGATCAATATCGGGTTTTTCGGCGCGGTGTGCATCGGCCCGTTGGTGGGCGGCTGGGTGGCGGCCGGGCATCACTGGCGGTGGTTCTATGCCGCGCTGGCGGCGCTGGGGTTCGCCAATCTGCTGCTGGCGGTTCTTACGTTGCCGAACCAGCCCCCGCCTGATCCGGGGCTGCGCTTCGATTGGGCGGCGCTGGTGCTGGGACTGGCGGCGACGGCG
>DATDIC010000500.1:0-7079 GCA_036521275.1 Acetobacteraceae bacterium | reverse complement strand
CTGGTTCGGCCCGCAGTCGATCGCATATTCGGCAATGCGCTGCCGCACCAGACGAAGCCCAAGCTGCGCGACCTTCTGTATTTCCCGCGCGCGCTCGCGCCCGACACGCTTCACCAGCAACTCATATCCCTTGGGAAAACCCTCCGAGGCGAAGCCCCCGTTGCGGCCGGACGCCCCCCAGCCGATCCGGTTCGCTTCGATCAGCGCGACCGAACGGCCGCGCTCGGCAAGATCGAGCGCGGTCGCACAACCCGCCAGCCCGCCGCCGATGACCAGCGTCTCCACCTCCAGATCCCCATCGAGCGACGGATACTGGCTCCGCTCCGACAGCGTCCGGGCGTAGTAGCTATCGACGTAGTCCATCCCGTCAGCGCAGCAAGCGCGTCCAGATCTTCTCGCGGATATCCAGCGCGGCCTTCGGACAATCATGGGTGGGCCGCAGCAGCGCGGCAACCTCGGGCGAGATGTTGATCGCCGGGTCGGCTTTCATGTCTTCCGTCAGATACGCGTCGGCACCGCTGATCGCATTGTTGTAGCCGGTGAAGTTGGACGCCTCCGCCGCATTCTTCGGGTCCACCATCCAGTTCAGGAACATCTTTGCATTGTCGATGTTCCGCGCGCCGGTGGGGATGGCAAGATTGTCACCCCACAGATTGATCCCTTCCTTCGGGAACATATAGACCAGTGAGGGCCGCTTCTTGTGAGCCCGATGGAACGACCCGTTCCACATCTGCTGCATCGCCACTTCACCGCTGGCGACGCGATCCACGGTACCTTCCGAATTATACAGCTTCACCGCCGGCTTCTGCTTTTCCAGCAGGTTGAGCACATTCTGCGCCTGCTGCGGCTCGGTCGTGCAAATGTCGTAGCCAAGAAAGAACTCGGCCGCCGACGTCACCTCGCCGATATCCTTGAGCATGCCGATCTGCCCGACAAATTCCGGGCGCGGCTCGAAAATCTCTTTCCAGCTACTCTCCAGCTTCGTCCCTGGCGGCAGCTTCGCCGAATCATAGGCGATCGCCGTCATGCCCCACATATACGGAACCGAATAGGCGCGATCCGGGTCGAAATCAGGATGATCGAACGGCTTGCCCACGTTCTTAAAGTTGGCAAACTCGCCGGCATCGATCTTCATCAGCAGCTTGTCGCGAATCATGCGCTGAACGGTCGGACCCGTCGGCACCACGACATCGTAACCGCCGCCGCCCGCCTGGATCTTCGCCAGCATCGTCTCGTTCGAATCATATGTATCGAGCGTCACAGCAATTCCGGTTTCCGCCGTGAATCGCTTCAGCAGGTCCGGCGACATGTAGTTGGACCAGTTGTAAAGAAACAACTGCTTGGCCTGCGCGCGTGCCGGCCGGTGCAAGCCCACTGCGGCAAGACCGATGGCTGCCAGCCCGAAACTGCGTCTTTTCATGTCACGTCTCCCTGCAAACTGATTGCCTCTATTGATCGCGGCGGCCAAACACATACGAACTGCCCAGCAGCACGGCCGAAAGCACCACCAGAAGCGAAGATATCGCGTTCACCTCGGGCGTCACGCCCATGCGCACCATGCTGAAGACGTAAACCGGCAACGTCGTCGACCCCGGGCCGGAGACGAAATAGCTCACCACGACATCGCCGAGCGACCCAACGAAAGCGAGCATCGCACCCGAAGCGATGCCCGGCCACAGCAGCGGCAGCAGCACGCGCCGGAAGCTGGTGACCGGCCGTGCGCCGAGATCGGACGCCGCTTCCGACAGCGACGGGTCCAGCCCCTGCAGCCGGGCGCGGATCGGCAGATAGGCGATCGGTATCGCGAACACCGTGTGAGCCAGCATCAGGCTGATCAACCCGAGCGGCAATCGGATGGCGACGAACAGCAGCAGCATCGAAATCGCCGCCACGATATCCGGCACGATCAGCGGCAGCCCGATCATCACCTCCACCGCGCCTTGCGCGCGGAACCGCACACCGCTGGTGCCAAGCGCGGCCAGCCCGGCAATCACCGTGCCCAGCGATGTCGCCACGCAGGCAACCACCAGCGAAACGCCCGTCGCATGCAGCATGTCGTGGTCGGTGGCGACCGCACGGTACCAGCGCAGGCTGCCACCAGACCAGCCGCTGAGTGCCGAATCGCCGCCATTGAACGAGAGCACGATCAGCACCACGATCGGGCCGTACAGGAAGCACAGCACCGCCCAGCCAGCCCACTGCGCAACGCGGAAATGGAACAGCCGCGCCGGGGCCATCAGGGGCGCGCTTCCAGGCCGCGGCGAAACAACAGGTGATGCAGCCAGAGCGCCACCAGGATCATCGCGAACAAAGTGAATGCCAGCGCGGCGCCGAACGGCCAATTGCGCGCATCGCCGAACTGCTCCTGGATCAGGCTGCCGATCATCATCGATTTTCCGCCGCCCAGCAGGTCCGGGCTGACGAACGCGCCGAGGCAGGGAACGAACACCAATATCAGGCCGCCGACGATACCCGGCATCGACAGCGGCAGAATTATGCGGCGGATGACGCGCAACTGGCCTGCCCCCAGGTCGTAGGCGCATTCGATCAGCCGCCGGTCGATCTTTTCCATGCTGACATAGATCGGCAGCACCATGTACGGCAGGAACGAATAGACCAGCCCGATCAGCGTCGCCGCCGGCGTGTACAGAACATTGATCGACGCATGGGCGAAACCCACCGCATGCAGCCCGCGATCGATCACGCCACCGTTGCGCAGCAGAAGAATCCAGGCGTAATTGCGCACCAGCAGATTGGTCCAGAACGGCACGGTCACGACCATCAGCAGAAGTGCGCGGCGCCGCGCTGGTTGAAATGCCATCCATAGCGTGGTGGGCAGCGCCAGCAGCAGCGTGAGTATCGCCGTTGCCGCCGCAAGCGTGAACGAACGCAAAAAGATGCGAAGATAATCGGTGTTGACCGCAAGATTATTGAACAGGTCGCGTTCGTAGATGAACTGAACATAGGCCTCGGCCGTATGTTGCGCCCAGAGAACCCCGCCATCCTCGCCACGCTGCAAAGTGGACACAAACGCCATGATGCCGAGCGGTGCAACCAGCAGGCCAACCAGCACCACCATCGCCGGCGAAACGAGCAGCAGACGAGGCTGCACCCGCTTCATGCGGTCAGCACGCGGACAGACTCGGGCGGCAATGTCACCGCGGCCATGTCGCCGATCACGAAGCGTGGCCTGGCGCCATCGCTGTTCTGCTGACGGATGCGCACGCTCTCGCCGCCCGCAAGCACCAGCCGAAAGATCGTATCAGTACCTTCGTAAACGATATCCTGCACCCGGCCTGTCACCGGGCCGGTAGCGGAAAGCCGCGCGCGCTCCGGGCGGATCGCCAGCGTCACGGACAATCCTTCCTGGCCCGGTTCGGCAGCCTCCAGCGTCACCCCGGATGCCAGCCGGTAGCGATTCCCTCCGACTGCCTCGGCGAGCAGGAAATTCGTCTCGCCGATGAAATCCGCGACAAAACGCGCCGTCGGTCTCTCATAGATATCCTGCGGGGAGCCGATCTGCAGGATGGCACCGGCGTTCATCACCGCGACCCGATCCGACATGGTCAGCGCCTCGCGCTGGTCGTGCGTCACGAAGATGAAGGTGATCCCCGTCTCGCGCTGCAGTCGTTTCAGCTCCAACTGCATCCCGACCCGCAGCTTCTGGTCGAGCGCGGACAGTGGCTCATCCAGCAGCAGCACACGCGGATTCTTCGCCAACGCCCGCGCCACCGCAACGCGCTGCTGCTGGCCCCCGGACAGTTGCGCCGGCCGCCGATCCCCCAGCCCGCTGAGCTGCACGAGATCCAGCATCTCCGCCACCCGTGCCGCCACGCGGCGCTTCGGCCAGCGATCCATCTCCAGCCCGAAAGCAATATTCTCCGCCGCCGTCATGTGCGGGAAGATCGCGTAGCTCTGAAATACCGTGTTCACCGGCCGTCTGTGCGGCGCCAGCCCATCGACACCTTGGCCATGGACACTGATGCTGCCGCGATCGAGCCCGACGAAACCGGCAATCGCCCGCAGCAAGGTCGTCTTGCCGCAGCCGGACGGCCCCAGCAGCGTGAAGAACTCGTTCGGTTCGATAGTGAGCGAGACATCATCGAGCGCGACAACCGCACCAAAGCTCTTGCTTAATCCCTGGCACAGCACCGCCGCCTCCGATCCGATGGGCGCGGCCGAGATTGGCGGGGCGGGGCGCGGGAAAAGCTTCACTTTCTGGTCCGGATTGGTTTAATTTGGCTCCGTTGAACCTTGACATGCCCAGCATGGCCGTCAAGTACGAAGTGCCGGCACAGCAAAGATCGAAATCGGCTACCCAAGAGGAATGCCTTGATCAGGCCCATCAGTTCTGTAGCACCACGCCGCAGCGCGCGGAATCGCGCGCGCCGACAGGCCGCCGAACTTCTCGCCACGCTGGAACATCACATCGACGAGGGCCGCCTCCGCCCCGGTGAAAAAATTGCCACCGAGCGTGAACTTGCCAGCCAGTTCGGCGCCTCCCGTACCGTCGTCCGCAATGCGCTCGCCCAACTTCACCGCGCCGGAAAAATCGCCCGCAAAGTCGGCCACGGCACCATCGTGCTGGCACCGCCAGACAGCGACCCGGCCCTGCCGCTGCTCGATACCAGCCCCACCGAGCTTCTGGAATTCCGCCTCGCCCTCGAACCCAGCCTCGCGGAAGCGGTGGTCCTCAATGCCAGTGCGCGCGACATCCAGAAAATATGGGACTGCGTGAACGCCGGCGATGCCGCCGACACTTGGCCCAAGTGGGAACAATGGGACCGCGCATTCCACCTCAGCGTCGTCGCCGCCACGCATAATCGGCTCGCCATCGGGATCTATCAGGCGATCGTCGCGATCCGGCATGAACAGCCCTGGTTGCGTCTGAAGCAAGGGCACACGGATGCCAGCCGCTGGCAATCCTATCTGCAGCAGCACCGGCGCGTGGCCGAGCGCATCGCCGCCCGCGATGCAAAAGGCACAGCCGATGCGCTGCGCGACCACCTCATGAAAGTCCGCGTGAAGATGCTTGGCACGGATGGCTGACGCGAACGTCGGTCATTCCCACGCGACAAGATTTATGAAGGAATCCCCGGCTGCCCCTTTTGTCATTCCGGCGAAAGCCGGAATCCAGACCGCCTGCACATCATATGCGGGCTTTCGCCGGCACGACACGGGAACAAGGCGCACAGCTTCCGTGCGGCGTCAGGGAAGGCGGGATCGCCGCCCAGCACGCGCCGCACCCACTGGTCCTGCGCCTCCGTCGCCGCCATCGTGATCAGGCGGGCAGCATCACCGCCCGCTCGGGCGGAACTTCCCCACCGATTTCAGACGCCAGGAACCCCTCGAAGACCAGCAGGTGCCACAGCACCAGGCTGTGGTCGAACTGCCCCGTCGCGTGTTCATCCAGGCACCGGCGGATCGCGCCCCGATCGAACAACCCGCTGTCCAGCATCAGCGCGGCGTCCAGCCGGTTGCGCAGCCGGTACTGCTCCTGCCGGAACAACGTGCCCAGCGACATGGCAAACCCCTGCTTGCGCCGATACAGCAGCTCTTTCGGCAGCAGAGGCTCCAGCGCCCGTTTCAACACATACTTCCCGGTGCCGCCACGCAGCTTCAACGCGGCCGGCAGCGACAGCCCCCACTCCACCAGCTCGTAATCCAGCAACGGCGCCCGCACTTCCAGCGAGTTCGCCATGCTGGCGCGATCCACCTTGGTCAATATGTCGCCCACCAGCCAGGTGTTGATATCGACATACTGCGCCTGCACCAGCGGATCATCCGATCCGCTCTCCTCCATCAGCGCCGGTATCCGCGCGCTCGGGTCATACCCGTCCAGCGCCCCATCCAGCTCCGCCGAGAACAGCGCCCGCCTTCGCTCGTCCTGCACCCGGGCGATCGTGCGGTAGTATCCGATCGCACTGTCCAGGCTGAGTTCGGTCAGCGTGTGTTTCGCCCGCAACCATTGCGGCGCCCGGTCCAGCTTCGGATACAGCCGCGCCAGCGGCCCGACGACGCTCCGCCGCACCGGCGCCGGCAACACGCCCCGCGCCGCATCCACCAGGCTGTGCCAGCGATAGCGCCGGTACCCGGCAAACACCTCGTCGCCGCCATCGCCGGAAATCGCCACCGTGGCATGGCGGCGAGCCAACGCCGACACGCGATGCGTCGGCACCGAGGACTGATCGCCGAACGGTTCCCCGAAAATCCGCCCCTGTTCCCGCGCCGCGTCGATGTAATCGATCGCCGCCGCCGCTTCGTTGTGCTGCACGGTCCCGTAGCGGCGCGCCACCATATCGGCGAACGGCGTTTCATCCTCGGCGCCGGCAAACCCGATCGTGAACGTATCCAGCCCGTCCCGCAGCCGCGCCGCAGTGGCCACCACGCCCCCTGAATCCACCCCGCCGGACAGGAACGCCCCCAGCGGCACATCCGCGATCAACCGGCTCTGCGTGCTTGCCGTCAGCTTCGAGCTCAGCTCGGCAATCGCCTCATGCTCCGTGATCCGGCGCGGCTTCACCTCCGGCCGCCAGTAGCGTTTCGGCTCTGGCACCTTCTCACCGTGCCGCAGAAGCAGATAATGCGCGGCCGGAAGCTTGTGGACCTCCCGATAGATCGACGCCGGGTCCGGCACATACCCATAGGCGAAGAAATCCTCCACCGCGGTCGGGCTGACCGTGCGGCTGAGGCCGGGAACCACCTTCAGCGCCGCCATCTCGGAGCCGAACACGAACCGCCCGTCCGGCAGCGTCGCGTAGTAGATCGGCTTCTTGCCCATCCGGTCGCGCGCCAGGAACAGCTCTCGCCGGTTGCGGTCCCAAAGCGCGAGGGCGAAGAACCCGTTCAGCCGCTGCAGGCACTCCGGCCCCCAGCTCTCCCAGGCATGCACGATCGTTTCCGTATCGCAGCGGGTCCGAAACACATGCCCCCGCGCTTCCAGCTCCGGCCGCAGATCCTGGAAGTTGTAAATCATACCATTGTACACGATGGCGACCGAGCCATCCTCGTTGTACATCGGCTGGTGCCCGGCCTTGGGGTCGATGATCGCCAGCCGCCGGTGCCCCAGCGCCACGCCG
>DATDIC010000499.1:0-3426 GCA_036521275.1 Acetobacteraceae bacterium | reverse complement strand
GTATTTCATTTCACATGAAGGGCGGAACAGCCTGCCATTGCCGCACGTGATCGAAATCGCGCACGCGCGGCGGGTGCCGGTGATTGTAGATGCAGCGTCGGAGCTTCCGCCGGTCAGCAACCTGCGGCACTTCGTGGCAATCGGCGCCGACTTGGTGATCTTCAGCGGCGGCAAGGGAATTGGTGGTCCACAAGCATCTGGAATTATCCTCGGGAAGCGGGAGCTGATTGAATGCTGCGCGCTGAATGCGTTCCCGAACCAGAACGCGATCGGTCGCACAATGAAGGTGGGAAAGGAGGAAATCGCCGGCCTGGTGGTGGCGCTGGAGCGCGTGCTGGAGCACGATTTCGCCGCCGATCTCGAACGCTGGGAGCAGCAGGTGCAGACCGTTGTCGATGCGCTGCGGGATGTTCCTGGCATTCGCGCCGAGCGCGTGTTCGACATGCCGGAAGATCCCGAACTGCATCCGGTGCCGATCCCGCGGGCGTGGATCGAGCTCCATCGCCCGGACGTACAGAAGCGGCTACTCCACGAACTCGAAACCGGCAATCCGGCGATTTCCGTGCGGCGCGTGGGAAAAACCGTGGTGGCGATTGCACCAGACTCCCTGCGGGACGGGGAGGATCAAGTGGTCGCGCAGCGCCTGCGAGAGGTGCTGTTGGCCGCGGTACGGAACGCCGCGTAGCGGCGGTCGTTCAGCGCAGGTTGCGTGCGGCGGCAACCAGGCAGGTGAGCTCGAACATCAGGTTGGCCGCGTTGATGCAGGTGATGCCGGTGGGGTCGAGCGAGGGGACGACCTCGCAAATATCGGCGCCGACCACGTGCAGACCGGTCATCGAGCGCAGCATTACCTGCACGTCGCGCATCGACAGCCCGCCCGGCTCCGGCACGCCGGTGCCCGGCGCTTCTTTCGGGTCGAGCCCGTCAATATCGATCGTGACGTACGCGGGGCCTCTGCCGAGCACGCGCTTGATCTCCTCGATAACGGCGGTGCGGCCTAGCGATTCGTATTCGTCCATGCTGATCATGCGCAGGCCGGTCTCGCGGCCATACACCAGGTCATCGTCGCCGTAACGCGTGCCGCGCAGTCCGACCTGTACGACGCGGGCGGGATCGAGCAGTTTCTCCTCGATAGCACGACGGACGAACGTGGCGTGGTTGATGCGCGTACCCATGAACTCGTCGAACGTGTCGGCGTGGGAGTCGATTTGCAGCATGCCGAGCGGCCGGTCCTTGGCGATGGCGCGCAGGATGGGCAGCGGCACGACATGATCCCCGCCGATGCACACGGGTGCCGCGCCGATTGCGTGGATGGAGGCGAAGAAGCTCTGCGCCAGCTCCACGCTGCGTTCGACGCTCAGCGGATGGGTTGGTGCGTCCCCGACATCGGCAATATTGCACAAGCGGTAGGGCGCGACCCCCGTGGTGGGGTTGACCTGGCGGATCAGGCGAGATGCCTCGCGGACGCCGGCCGGGCCGTGGCGGGCGCCAGAGCGATACGTCGCGCCAAGGTCCAATGGGAGACCGACAAGCGCGATATCGAGCGGTGGTGCGATTTCGCCGCGCGCGGCGCGCATGAAGGTGGCGATGCCAGCGTAGCGTGGCACCATCGCTGAGTCGGTCGGATGAAATGCGTCGTCCATGTCGATCCCCAGCTCGATCCCGTTGGGCGACTGTGCTGGATGGATCGGGTTCAGGGCAAGCGGGTGGTCAGGCGCCGCCGATTGCGCGAACGATCTTGCCCGTACCGCCGCAATTCTCGCATTGGCCACCGCGGATGCGGCCGGTGCCGTGGCATTCGGGGCAGACATCCTCGCCGGTACCGGGCGTTCCGGGCGGGGCCTCGTCGCCGGGGTTGGCGGCAGTGGTGCGTTCAGATTTCATGGGCGTGGCTCCATCTGCGGCACATGCAACGCCGGGCGGGGGAGGGGGGTTCCGGCTTGGTTACGCGGCGGGATCGCCGGCCATTTTGCGCACCCGGGCGGGGGTGTGGCCCTCAGTCCGCAGCGAGCGAAGCGCGATGGCGCCGTCGCGCTTGGATAAGCGCCGGCCGGTCGCATCCGTCAGCACCCGGTGGTGGGCGTAGCGGGGCGCCGGCCAATCCATCAGCGCCTGAAGCAGACGTTGCAGATCGGTGGAAGCTTTCAGATCCGCGGCCCGGGTAACCAGCGTGACGCCTTGCAACGCGTCGTCGTGAGTGACGCAGAGCTGATAGCTGGCCGGGATGTCCTTGCGGGCAAGCACCGGATCTCCGAAGCGCTCAGGGTGGCAAACGACGGTTCCCTCGCCTTCCTCATCATAGGTCAGCGGGCCCGGAAGTGACGCGACGGCGCGTGCCAGGTCCAGGCGGAGCGCGTACGGGGCACCGGCGGCGATGCGGGCGGCGCGCTGGTCTGCCGGGAGATGCCGGCACGTGCCGGGGTAGCGGCGGCTGCCGTCCGGCGCGTGGGGCGCCTCGGAGGAGCGGGCGATCTCCTGTGCAATCTCGGCCCGGGTGCAGAAGCACGGGTAGAGCAGCGACCGGGCGACAAGCCGATCGAGGGTCGTGCGGTACTCGAACAGATGCTCCGACTGGATACGCACCTCGTCCCAGTCCAGACCCAGCCAGTCCAGATCCTCCAGGATCGCCGCCGTGTAGGCAGGACGGCAGCGCGCGGCGTCGATATCCTCGATGCGCAGCAGGAAACGGCCGCCGGCTTCGCGGGCACGCCGCCAGGCCAGCAGCGCCGCATAGGCGTGGCCGAGATGCAGGAACCCGGTCGGGCTGGGGGCAAAGCGGGTCACCATGGACATGCAGTGGAAGAAGCGGCTACCGGGCGACAGGATCAAGGAGGCGCCGATGGCCGAACTGGAAGGACTACGCTGGGGGCCGGCTTCCAAGGGCACCGCAAGGCAACTGGTGGTGATCTGTCACGGGCTGGGGGCGGACGGGCACGACCTGATCGACCTGGCCCCGTCCTGGGGGCACGCCCTGCCGGACGCGGTGTTCGCCGCGCCGGACGCGCCGTTTCCGCACGATTCCGGGCTGGGCCGGCAATGGTGGAGCGTGGCCGACCGCACGCCCTCGGTGATGGCGGCGGGTGTGCGCCGCGCGGCGCCGTATTTCGACCGGTTCATCGATGCGGAACTGCGCCGGCTGGCGCTGGCGGAGGATGCCTATGCGCTGGTGGGGTTCAGCCAGGGCGCCATGATGGTGCTGTTCACCGGGCTTCGCAGGCGGATTGCGCCGCGTGGAATCCTGGGGTTTTCCGGGGCGCTGCTGGTGCCGGAGCAACTGGCGGCCGAGCTCACGCATCGCCCGCCGGTGCTGCTGGTGCACGGCGAGGTGGATGACGTGGTGCCAGCACAGCGCTCGCGCGACGCCGAGCAGGTGCTGGCCCAGGCGAGTGTTCCGGTGGAATCGGTGTTCGTCCCCGGGTTGGGCCA
>DATDIC010000498.1:0-2437 GCA_036521275.1 Acetobacteraceae bacterium | reverse complement strand
GGCGGATTTCGGCCCCGACCTGGGGCGCCGCATGGTGACCTTCTCCGCCGACGCGCCGGACAGGGTGTTCGAGCTGATCCGCGCCCACCAGATCCAATGCGAGGCCCGGCAGGGTGGCACGCTGCGCGCCGCCTACGCTTCCAAGAACGCCGAGCAGGTGCGGAGCACGGCCGAGCAATGCATCCGCCGCGGCATGCCGGTCGAGTTGCTGGAGGGGAGCAGCGTTGCCGGAATGACCGGGACGCAGCGCTACCTGGCGGCAGTGCTGGATCGTCGCGGCGGCACGGTGAACCCGCTGGGCTACGCTCGTGGGCTGGCCGAGGCGGCGACCCGCGCCGGTGCTGCGGTGCATGGCGCGTCGCCGGTGCTGTCGATCCGGCGGGAGGGCAAGTACTGGGCCGTTCGCACCCAATCGGGGACGGTGCGCGCGGAGCGGTTGGTGCTCGCGACCAATGCTTACACGGATGAGATCTGGCCAAAGCTGCGGCGCAGCGTGGTGCCGGTGTTCAGCGGCATCGTCGCGACCGAGCCGCTGCCCGGTGAGCTGGTTGCCTCCATCCTGCCCGAGGGGACCGCGCTTTATGAGAACGGCCAGATCACCGTCTATTACCGCGTGGACACCGGGGGCAGGCTGCTGATGGGCGGCCGCAGCCCGATGCGCGACGGGGTCACGCGGGAGACGCTTGGTTGGCTGGTCCGCTACAGCCGGCGGCTGTGGCCGGAGCTGCGCGGTGTGAACTGGACGCACGCGTGGAATGGGCAGTTGGCGGTGACCACGGATCATTATCCGCACTTCCACGAGCCCGACCCGAGCGTGCTTGTCAGCTTGGGCTACAATGGTCGCGGTGTGGCCATGTCCACGGTGATGGGCGGGGAGATCGCGCGGCGCCTGACCGGGACGCCGGTCGAGGAATTGAACATGCCGGTTACGGAGCTGAAGGAGATCCCGTTCCATGGGTTGTGGAAGCTGGGCGTCGCCGCCCGGGTCACCTACGGGCGTATCCGCGATTCGCTGGGGCTATGATGGTGGGGCGCTGTTCAGATGGGTCGGGGTCCAAGACCGGGGTGGTGGAGCTGAGGTCCGTCGAACTAGCGTCCGTGACCATCCCAAGGCGTTCAATTTTTCCCAGCTTCCCCAGGGCCTAGGCATTTCTATCGTCCCGCATCGTTTCGCCTTGACCCAGTAAATCCCAGCCGATAATGTGGGCTGCGTTGGTGGCTGGTGAATGTGGGCTAAATGGCTGCGGGCAAATTGAGCGCACTGAAGGTCAAAGCACTCACCGCTCCAGGGCGGTACGGGGATGGTGCCGGCCTGTGGCTTCAGGTCCGGGACGCCGAGCACCGGTCGTGGCTGCTGCGATACGCCGTTGGCGGCAAGGCTCGGCAGATGGGACTGGGCCCGTTTCCGCAAGTGTCGCTTGCTGAAGCCCGCGAGGCCGCGCAGCGTGCCCGGGCGAATGTTCGCAAGGGGATCGATCCGATCGACGCGCGCCGGCGGGCCGTGGTGGAGACCCGCACCGCGCTTGGTGGCCTGACGTTCCGGCAGGTCGCGGACAAATACCTCGCCGCACATGAGGCGGGCTGGCGGAACGAAAAGCACCGCTGGCAGTGGGGGCAAACCCTGGATGTTGCCTGTGAGACGATCGGCACGATCAAGATCAAGGCCATCCAAACTGCTGACGTGATGCGCGTGCTGGAGCCGATCTGGAAGAAGACGCCTGAAACGGCGTCCCGGCTGCGGGGGCGGATCGAGAGCGTGATCGATTACGCGACGGCGCATGGCTGGCGTACCGGCGAAAACCCGGCCCGCTGGCGTGGGCACTTGGCCAAGCTACTTCCCGCGCCTGGCAAGCTGGCAAGGGTAAAGCACCATGCCGCCCTCCCATGGGAAGAGGTTGGTGCCTTCATGGCTGAGCTGCGCGATCAGGAGGGCAGCGCCGCCAGAGCACTCGAATTTGCGATTTTGACGGCAGCCAGGACAGGCGAGGTTATTGGCGCCCGCTGGGCGGAGATCGACCTGAACGCGGCGATCTGGGTTGTTCCTGGCGAACGAATGAAAGGCGGTGTGGAGCATCGCGTGCCACTTTCGGAGCCTGCGTTGGCCATACTGAGACCGATGCAGTCATTCGGCACGGCGGACGGCCTGGTCTTCCAGGGATCGAACAAGCACGGCGGCTTGAGCAATATGGCGATGCTGATGCTGCTGCGGCGCATGAAGCGCGGCGAGCTGACGGTACACGGGTTCCGCTCCACGTTCCGGGACTGGTGCGCCGAGACGACGAACTATCCGCGCGAGGTGGCCGAGCAGGCGCTGGCACACGTGCTTACGGACAAGGTTGAGGCGGCCTATCGGCGCGGCGACCTCTTTGAGAAGCGACGCCGGCTGATGGCCGACTGGGCAAGTTTCAGTGCCCGGCAGGGCATGACCTCGGAGGTC
>DATDIC010000497.1:0-8515 GCA_036521275.1 Acetobacteraceae bacterium | reverse complement strand
TGTGTCGCGGATAAACTGCTCCGACGGTCCGTCCGAATACAGCCAGCGCCGCCTTCCTGCGCGATTTCGTGGAAGACGCCAAATCCTCCGGCCAACGCTTCGCCGCATTACCCGCTCTGGGACATGAATCGCCGATATGGGCCATAAGAAAAAAATCACCACAGAGACACAGAGACACGGAGGTACCGATCAACGCCAGCAGCAGAGCAGACCCACCCGCATCGTCATCCCCGCCCACCATCGTCGTTCCCGCCCACCATCGTCGTTCCCACCCACCATCGTCGTTCCCGCGAAAGCGGGAACCCATGTGCGGACGGCCCACCGGATACATCAACGGCGCACAGCCCCGACGGCGGCGGCCCACCCCCACCAACACCTCTCACCCGCCGAACACCGATCTCCCTCCCCACGACGCTTCCGAAAACTCCGCGTAAATCTCCGCGCCTCCGTGCCTCCGTGGTGGAAACCTACTTGCTCCAACCGCCCCCACCCCCTCAGGACTTCGTCATCTTCACGATCGTAATCGCATAGAACAGCACGCTCAGCCCGATCAGCACGATCAGCAGCGCCCAGTTCCGAGCGCGCCGCCGCCGCTGCCTTTCCTCCTCCGGCTCGACAGCCATCACGCCAACCGATCGACCGCCAGCGCCGCGAACAGCACGAACAGATAGACGATCGAATATTTGAACGCCGCCTTGGCCGGCATATCCGCAGTCAGGCTCACCCCCGCCGCGTCCTGCCGGTCGCGCAGCACGCGCCACGCCCCCACCAGGAACCCGACCCCGAGCACCGATGCCGCCACCGCGTAGATCGGCCCGCTGAACCCCACCAGCCACGGCGACAGCGACAGCGGCACCAGCACCACCGTGTATGCCATGATCTGCCGGCGCGTTTCCCTTGCCCCGGCAATCACCGGCAGCATCGGCACGCCGGCGCGCCCATAGTCGCCGCTGGAAAACAGTGCCAGCGACCAGAAATGCGGTGGCGTCCAGACGAACACGATGGCGAACAGCAGCACCGGCACCAGCGACACCGAGCCGGTCACCGCCGCCCAGCCGATCACCGCCGGAAACGCCCCGGCCGCCCCACCGATCACGATGTTCTGCGGCGTCCGCCGTTTCAGCCACACCGTGTAGACGAACACATAGAACAGGATCGACAGCACCAGCACGAAGGCCGCCACCCAGTTGGTCGCCAGGAACATCACCAGCACGGAAAACACCGCCAGCGTCACGCCGTACGCCAGCGCTGCCCCCGCTGGCAGCCGGCCCGCGGGAATCGGCCGGTTGCGCGTCCGGCGCATCAGCGCGTCGATGTCGCGGTCGTACCACATGTTGATGGCGCCGCACGCGCCCGCGCCCACCGCGATGCACAGCACCGCGGTGAACGCCAGCACCGGGTTCAGATGCCCCGGCGCGATCAGCAGCCCGATCAGCCCGGTGAACACCACCAGCGACATTACCCGCGGCTTCAGCAGCGCGATCCAGTCACGCAGCTCGGTTTCCGCCGGAACGACCTCGGAACGCGCCAGAGGGAGTGACAGGGGGGAATGCGCCAGGGAGGAATGCGACAGGGGGGATCGCTCCCCCCCGCCTTCGGTCAGGTCAGTGCTTGGGATGGCCCCGCTCATTCCCGCTCAGCGGATCCGCGGCAGCTCGGCATAGGTATGGAACGGCGGCGGCGACGACAGGCTCCATTCCAGCGTCGTCGCCCCGGCACCCCAGTAATTCGCCGCCACATGTTCCTTGGACGAGAACGTGCGGTACAGCACGTAGAAGAACACCAGGAACCCCAGTCCGGAGATATACGCGCCGATCGACGACACGAAATTCCACCCGGCAAACGCCTCCGGGTAGTCGGGATAGCGGCGCGGCATGCCGGCGGCACCCAGGAAGTGCTGCGGGAAGAAGGTCAGGTTGACGCCGATGAACATCAGCCAGAAATGCACCTTGCCCCAGAACTCCGGGTACTGGTGCCCCGACATCTTCCCGATCCAGAAATAGAATCCGGCGAAAATGCCGAACACCGCCCCCAGCGACAGCACGTAATGGAAGTGCGCCACCACGTAATAGGTGTTGTGCAGTATCTGATCGATGCCCGCATTCGCCAGCACCACCCCGGTCACGCCCCCCACCGTGAACACGAAGATGAAGCCGATCGCCCACAGCATCGGCGTCGTGAACTCGATCGACCCGCCCCACATGGTGGCGATCCAGGAGAAGATCTTGATCCCCGTCGGCACCGCAATCACCATCGTCGCCGCCATGAAGTAGGCGCGCGTATCGACGCTGATCCCCGACACGAACATGTGGTGCGCCCACACCACGAAGCCGATCACGCCGATCGCCACCATCGCATACGCCATGCCGAGATATCCGAAGATCGGCTTGCGGCTGAAGGTGGAGATCACGTGGCTGACGATGCCGAATGCCGGCACGATCATGATGTACACTTCGGGGTGGCCGAAGAACCAGAACAGGTGCTGGAACAGCACCGGGTCACCGCCGCCGGCCGGGTCGAAGAACGCCGTGCCGAAGTTGCGGTCGCAGATCAGCATCGTGACCGCCCCGGCCAGCACCGGGATCGACAGCAGCAGCAGGAACGCGGTGACCAGCATCGCCCAGATGAACAGCGGCATCTTGTGCAGCGTCATGCCCGGCGCGCGCATGTTGAAGATCGTCGTGATGAAGTTGATCGCCCCCAGCAAGGAGCTGATGCCCGCCAAATGCAGCGCGAACAGCGTGAAGTCCATGCCGGGACCCGGCTCATAGGTGGACAGCGACAGCGGCGGATACAGTGTCCATCCGGTGCCCGACTCGCCCAGCAGCAGGCCGGAGATGATCAGGCAGTAGGCCGGCGGCAGCATCCAGAAGCTGATATTGTTGAGCCGCGGAAACGCCATGTCGGGCGCGCCGATCATCAGCGGGATGAACCAGTTGCCGAACCCGCCGATCAGCGCCGGCATCACCGCGAAGAAGATCATCAGCAGCCCGTGGGACGTGACGATCGTGTTCCACTCCTGGCCGGTACTGACCAGCGTGTTGTGCGGCACATTGAGCTGCGCCCGCATGATCTCCGACAGGATCGCCCCCGTCGTGCCGCCGACCAGCGCGAACGTCAAATACAGCGTGCCGATATCCTTGTGGTTCGTGCTGCATAGCCAGCGGGTGAAAAACCCGAGCTTGTGGTCGTAATGCCCGTGAGCGTCGTCGTGGGTGGTTACCGACATCGTGGTCTCCTTCGCACCGACCGCGGTCAGTGCTGCTCCTCATATGAAGCGGTCATCAGTGGTGCAGCCACCCGCGCAGCCTGCGCGACATGCGGCGTGGCCGGCGCGGCATCGGCGGCGAACTGCTTTTGCGCCTGCACAACCCACGCCTGGAACTGCTGCTCCGGCACCGCGACGACATCGATCGGCATGCGGCTGTGATTGGTGCCGCAGATCTGGTTGCACTCACCGTAATAGCGCCCGGGCTTGTCGACGCGCACCCAGGTTTCGATCGTGCGGCCCGGAATCGCGTAGCGCTGCACGCCGAGCGAGGGGATGAAGAAGCTGTGGATCACGTCGCCGCTGGTGGCCAGGATGCGGATATTCTTGCCGACCGGCAGCACCAGCGGATTGTCCGCCGTCAGCAGCCGCATCTGGCCCGGCTGCAGCTTGTCATCCGGCACGATGTAGCTGGAAAAATCCAGATTCTTCTGGTCCGGATAGGTGTACTCCCAGTACCACTGGTGCCCGGTCACCTTGATCGTCATGTCCGGGTCATAGGTGCGATCCTCATAGTATACCAGCCGAAACGACGGGATCGCGATCAGCACCAGGATCAGGACCGGCAGCACGGTCCAGGTGATCTCGATGACCGTGTTATGCGTGGTCTGGGTCGGCACCGGGTTGCGCTTGGCGTTGTAGCGCCAGATCACCCACACCAGCAGCCCACCGACAAATGCCGTGATCACGCCGATGATGACCAGCACGAGATGATTCAAATCGATCATGTCGGCCTTGACCGGGCTATGCGCCGGCTGCAGCACCATCTGCCAATCATGCGGCGCGCCGAGGACCGGCAGGTTTGAAAGCTGCGCCGGCGTCTGCGCCAACGCGGCACGACCCAGCGCGGCAAAAATCATGCCCAGCAAGGGCAACGCGGCAGTCAGCCGCTTAACAAGCTGCATCGGCCAATCCACTCCGTCTTGTCGTCCCGGCGGAGCGCCGGTCAGGCTCCGCTCTACGTAGTGTGCGCCTACCGGAGCCGACGCGCCAGATCAAGCGGACCGCTCGGCGAAGACATTCCGCGTCCACCGTTCCGCATTTGCACCAGCGTGAAGATGCCGAACGGCGGCACGGGATGCGCTTCGATCGCACCCAGCTCGTCCGGCGCGAACAACGCCTCCATGGCAAAATCGGGATGCCAGCCAAGCGCGTGCGAGGCGGGCGCCATGGCCCATTCCACCCACCAGCGCGGTCCCGCCTTCGCCGCGAAATGGTTGACGAACAGGATGTGTCCGCCCGGCCGCACCACGCGCCGCATCTCCACCATCAGCCGGCGCGGATTGGGAACCACCGAGGCGACGAACATCGCCACCGCGATATCGAACGCGCCATCGGCGAATTCCGTCGCCTCTGCGTCCATCTCCCGCAGCGCCTCGATGTTGGAAAGCTCGAGCTCATCCGCCCGGGAACGCGCCCGCTTCAACATCTCGGCCGACAGATCGATCCCTGTCACGCGCTTGTCCGCCCGGTAGCGCGGCAGCGCGAGCCCGGTACCAACACCGACCTCCAGCACCAGTCGGCCAGGCAATGTGTTCACCGCGTCAACAGCCCGCTTGCGGCCCAACGCCGACACGCCGCCGAAGACCGAGTCGTAAACTCCGGCCCAGCGGCGATAGGCAGCGCGGACGGCGTCGGCATCAAGCGCCGCGCGAGGTTCGCGAACTGCTCGCTCGCGCGAGCCAATTGTGTGACTCATGTTCGCAGCTATCCAGGTTCGATGCTGCCTAGACCCCGCATCCCCACAGCGCAAGCCGCGGCCGCGTTTATCGATCATGCGTGTTCAAACCGCCGCAGGCCGGCGCAGCACCGCGCCGCGGCGCTCCGCCGACAGTACCACCAGACCGCCGCCGGCAATCACCACCGCCCCCAACACCGTCGCCGGATCCGGTGATTCGCCGAACAGGCCGATGCCGTACAGCACCGCGAAGATCATCCCCGCATAGCCCATCGGCGCGACCAGGCTCGCCGGCGCCCGGTTATACGCCAGCACCAGCAGATAATGCCCCACCCCACCCAGGGCGCCGAGCAACGCCATCAGCAGCCAGCCATCCCAGCTCGGCCACACCCACAGGAACGGCATCGCCAGCGAGGTCGCGAGCGTTGCCCATAATCCGGTCTGCACGATCGTGGTCTGCGCGCTGTCCACTCCGGCCAGCCGCCGCGTCAGAATCTGATAAACCGCATAAACAGCAGCCGAACCGAACGCGAACATGCCGTCCGGATGCACCGCCCCCAGTCCGGGCCGCAGCACGATCAGCGTGCCGGCCAGCCCCGCCGCCACGCCGGCCCAGCGCCGCCAGCCGACATATTCGTGCAGCCAGACCCCCGCCAGCGCCACGGTGATCACCGGCCCGACGAAATTGATCGCGGTGCATTCCGCCTGCGGCACGTGCCGCAGCGCCAGCGCGTACAGAAAATTGCAGGCGGCCAGCAGCAGGCTGCGCACGATCTGCACCCGCCACGCGCGCGGGCGCCACACCGAGGGCCGGCGCCAGGCCCCAACCAGCGTCGCCATCACCAGCAGATGAAAGCCGAAGCGCGCCCACATCACCTCGGCCACCGGCAGGCCCACCACCAGCACCTTGGTGGTGGCGTCCATGCTGGCAAACACCGCCACGGCCGCGAGATAAAGCGCAACGCCGGTCAGTCGTGACCGCCCATCCGCACCGGCCTCCTCCCGCCGGTGCGTCATCCCAGCCGGTGACAGTCAGGTTTCAGTCCGACTGCGACAGATTGACCGCCGCGGTGCGCCCGTTCTGCTGCTGCTCGACCTCGAACCCGAGCTTCTGGCCTTCGTTCAATGTGCGAAGGCCGGCCTTCTGCACGGCACTGATGTGGACAAAAACGTCTTTTCCCCCTGTATCCGGAGCTATGAAGCCATACCCTTTGGTCGGGTTGAACCATTTAACGGTGCCCTTGGGCATCGACGCGCTGCCTTTCTGCCTGAGGACGGCCCGATTCCCCAGCTCCGGTTCATATAAGGCCGCCCAGATGTCCCCGCGGCAGGTTCTCCGCCCTTCTTCCCGAGACGACTTCCCCACCGGCCCGGAACGATACGCGCCATTCCCTCCGTTCGCAATGCTGCAACACGCTGGTTACAATCGCCGGAGCCACGCGGCTCCGGCGCGATCAAGCCGCAACGCTCAGCTTCGGCTCGCCGCCTCCGCCATCTGCAAATGCTTCTGCAACACCGGGATGGTCTGCTGGGCAAACGATTTCAGCGCCGGGTCATGACTTGACCGGGCCTCTTTCTGGAATGCCGCGATGGCCGTCCGATGGTCCTGGACCTGATCGCGCGCGAACGCCTGTTCGAATTGCTGCCCGCTCATCCCGGACAGGTGCCGCGCCTGTGCCCGCTGCTGCGCACTGGGCTCACTCGGCAAGCTAAATCCTTGCTGTCCGGCAATCTGGCTGAGCTGCTGATTCGATTGCGTATGATCGCTGACCATGGTCTGCGCGAGCTGCGCCACCGCTTGCGAGGGGGACTTGCCAAGCGCCATCTGGCCCGCGGAAATTTCCGCCAGATTGGTCTCCGCCGCCTGATTGACGAAGCTCGCGTCCTGCTTCGACAGCGCCGCCGCGTTCGCCTGGCACATCAGGCCCAGCGCGCTTGCCGCCACGATCACGACAGGTAATCTGCCCATCCGAAGCTCCTCTGAGTGCCGCTCGCTAACGTCAAGCGCAGAGCCGAGTTTCGTAGCAGGAGGCAACGAGATGGTGCTGACACCAGATTGGGAACGCTTGCTCCCGGCGGGCGTGCTGAACGGGGAGGGGCCCACCTGGAGCACCGCGCTCAGCCGCCTCTGGTGGGTTGATGTACGCGGCCACGCCCTGCATCTGTTCGACCCCGCATCCAACCACGACGAGATGTGGGACCTGCCGAGCTGGCTCGGCGCCTGCTATCTCACCAAGGACGGCGTCGCAGTCACGCTCCGTGGCGGCCTGTTCCTGTTCGACCGTGCCACCACGCAGCTTCGCTTCTGCGCCGGCCCGCCCTACGACCCGCGCCGCTTCGTCTTCAACGACGGTCGTTGCGATCGCACCGGACGCCTGTTTGCCGGCCCGATGCTCAACCCGCTGCCGCCCGCCGATGACAGCGCGCCCGAGCGCCTGCCGCTATGGCGCTACGACGGCTCGGGCCGCTGGACCCCGCTCACCGATCCGGTGCGCACCTCCAACGGCCTCGCCTGGAGCCCGGACGGCACCGTGATGTACCACGCCGACACCCGCCAGAAGACCGTGTGGGCCTACGACTACGATCAGGCCACCGGCGCGACCGCCCGCAAGCGCGTGTTCGCCACCGTGGATATTCCTGGCGCCTCCGGACCCGACGGCGCCAGCACCGATCGCGACGGGTTCTACTGGGTTGCGGTGTTCGGCGGCGGCTGTGTGCTGCGCTACGACCCCGACGGCAAGCTGGAGCGGCGCGTCGACACGCCCTGCCGCTACCCCACCATGCCCGCCTTCGGCGGCGACGGCATGGCCACGCTCTATCTCACCTCCGCCAACCACCCGGTCCCGGACCCCGAGAAGGCCGCCAACCCCCAGGAAGGCAACCTCTACCGCATGCCCGCCCCCGTCCCCGGCATCCCGGAGGCGATCTTCGAGCCGCACTGACTGGGAGAAACCCATTCGCACCGTCGTACCCCACTCCCCGTCATCCCCATTCCCCGTCATCCCCATTCCCCGTCATCCCCATTCCCCGTCATCCCCCGTTCCCCGTCATTCCCGCGAAAGCGGGAATCCAACCAAACCCCCGGAACTTCGCGGGCTCTCCCCAAATAAACTGCCAAAATCGCGCCCCTCACATCCCCGTGGTCCCTCACCCAAAGGGTCCCGCCTCACCTTCGCCCCCCGCCGTCCCCATCTCCCCGCCATGGAACCCCACGTGCAAGAGGCCGCCAACCTGCTGGGCCGCGAGACCTCGCCCTACCTCCTCCAGCACGCCGCCAATCCGGTGCATTGGCGGCCCTGGGGCGCCGCCGCCCTGGCGGAAGCCAACGCCGCCCACAAGCCGATCCTGCTCTCCATCGGCTACGCCGCCTGCCACTGGTGCCACGTCATGGCCCACGAATCCTTCGAAGATGCCGACACCGCCGCGCTGATGAACAGCCTGTTCGTCAACATCAAGGTGGACCGCGAGGAACGCCCCGACATCGACCACCTCTATATGTCGGCGCTGCACGCGCTCGGTGAGCAGGGGGGATGGCCGCTGACCATGTTCCTGACGCCGGACGGGTCGCC
>DATDIC010000496.1:0-3194 GCA_036521275.1 Acetobacteraceae bacterium | reverse complement strand
TGGCTGGGGGCCTGCGCCACCACGGGCGGTGGGGGCGGGGCGGCGGCAGGGGCCGCCGGCGGAAGCGGCGCCAAGGCGACTTGCGGCGGCGCGGCAGGTGGAATCACCGCCGCTGGGGGGGGCGGAGGTGCCGGACGCGGCGCCACCCCCGATGGCCCAGCCGGCGTGACGCTCGGTGCGGCGCTCGGCGCGGCGGTCGCGACGGTTGCCGTGCCGGCGGTGCCCGGTGGGATTGGCGGGGTCGGAAGCAGGCGGGCTACTCGACGCTGCGCGGATCGTGGGCGGACACGATAATGCCGCGCCTCCGGCGTCGCCCGGTTCGCCGGCGTGCCGGTTGTCGGGAGAGCGTTGAGGGCGTTGAGGTTCACGGTAACCTGTGCGAACGCCGGCACGGCGACGCACAGCGGAACCGTCAACAGGAGGAACAAAAAGCGCATCTGCGCGGCAACCTACAGCTTGTTCGGGCCAAGGGGAATCGGCACGTCCGGTGAAATGCGGCGGCCGGAGCAGGAAATGAACCGACCGGCCTGACCCCAGCCGGTCGAAAGGCTGACCCTCCGTCCTGGCCCCCCGCTGCCGGTGGGGATCGCGGTTGCACGGACTGGCGTTGGGTTCCCGCTTGCGCGGGAATAACGGGGAACGCGGGTGACGGGGAATGCGGGTAACGGGGATGGGTCTGTCTTCTGGGCGATTGATATGGCTCAGGTGTGACGCGCGCCGGCGGCCAGCCGCTCGATTTCCGCCTCCATCTGCGCGGTGGTGCGCTGCCGGCAATAGCCCCGATTGTTACGAAATGCCCAGTCGTGTCGATCCTGACTCAAGGTGACGCAAGCATCAGTGACGGCGGTTACCAAGTACCCGAGATCGCAGGCATCGCGGATCGCCGAATCGACACACTGATCGGTCAGGCCGCCGGCAACGATCAGCGATCGCACACCAAGGTTGCGCAGCACGTAATCGATGTTGGTGGAGATGAAAACGGATGACGAGGTCTTGGGAAGCACGATTTCGTCGGCTTCGGGCGCGATCTCGTCCAGCACCTTCGCGTCCCAGGAGCCGCGCGGCACGTTGAGGCCGCTGATCTTGTAATCGAGGCTGCGGTCGCGGCCATCGCGTGTCAGGTTCTCGATGACGGTGTACATCACCTCGATGCCGGCGCGGCGACAGGCGATCTGCAGGCGGCGCATGTTGGGCAAGGCCGATTCGCGCAGAGTATGGAAGAAGTAGCCGTAGCGTGCGTCACGTTCGGCTTCGGGCAGTTCGGCGTATTCGCCGCCATCCGGACGCGAGCAATAATTCTGAACGTCGATGAAGAGCAGGGCAGCACGCGCCGGGTCGATCTCGATCTCGCGGCTGAGACCCGGCCCGTTCATTGCGTGCTGTCCCGCAGCCGGCGATCGGCTTCCGTCAGCAGCCCGGTGAAGCGGTCGGCCCAGGCTGCTTCGCCTTCCGGGTCCGCGATCAGATCCTGGCGGATCTCGATCTCCACATGCGGCAGTCCGCGCCGTTCGGCATGGACCGGGACGGTGTAGTCGGTCAGGTCACTGACGCTGTACGGGGCGTTGTCGCCAACCGTCAGGCCGGGCTCGGCGCGCAGCAGGTCCAGCAGGATGCGGGCGAGCTTGGGGTCCCGATTGTACAGCACACCGACCTGCATGGCCCGTGATTCGCCACGGAATACGGGGGTGAAGCTGTGCATTGCCACCAGCACGGTTCGCCGGGCTGCGCGAGCGTCGAGAATACGGTCGATGCAGTCGTGATAGGGCGCGAATATTTCGCGCCGGCGGATGAGGCGATCGGCCGGGGACAGGTTGCGGTTGCCGGCAATCTCGGTGGCTTCGCTGATTTCCGGGATGGAGGTCGGCACCTCGGGCGACCGGTTGCAGTCAATCACCAATCGCGAATAGGTCTGGAAGATTGCGGTGGCATCCAGCGCCCGCGACAGGCGTTCGGTAACGCCGGCGATGCCGATGTCCCAGCCGATATGGCGGTCGAGCTCGCTTTGCGGCAGGCCAAGCGTGCCGAGCCGGCGTGGTATGACGCGGCCGGCATGATCGGCCGTGAGCACCATATCCGACCGCCCCTCCGGCCGCAGTATGCGGAACGGCGCCGGTTCGTCCGGATGGAGCAGCGGAACCAGAATGCTGGCACCGGCCGGGCGGCTATGGTCATCATCCGTCGTCATGAAGGCGATCAGCCTCACGGGTCGATCCGAGTCAAGCACGGCCTTGAACCGGCTGCACGCGCTGGGGATGACGCACGCGCGGGAGGGACGGCTGGCGGAGGCGCTGGCATCATTCCAGGCGGCGATCCGGATTGCACCGCGGCAGGGTGGGCTGCATTACCTGGCCGGAACGGCTTTGGCACGGCTCGGGCGTTGGGACGAGGCGATCGCGGCCTATCGCGCGGAGCTGGCTATCAATGCGCGCCATGCCGGGTCGCTGGCCGGAGTGGGGATGGTGCTGGCACGCACCGGTCAGACGGCAGAGGCGGTCAGTTGGTTGCGCCGGGCACTCGATATTGCGCCGAATGACGCTTCGGCGCTGCGGGTCATGGGCGGCTGCCTGATCGAACTGGAACGTCCGGAGGCGGCGATCCGTGCGCTTGATGGCGCACTGGCGGTGCAGCCCGGGAATGCGGCGGTGTGGTCGATGCGCGGCGTGGCCGACATGCAGCTCGGCCGTGTTGACGAAGCGCTGCAACGGTTCAAGCGGGCGCTGGAGCTGGACGCGGATAACGTGAGCGCCCGCCAGCAATGGCTGTATGCGCTGCAGCACCGCGCAGGCGTGACCCGCCGGGAACTGCTTGAGGCGCATCGTGCCCGGCTCGGCAGCATAGCCAGCGGGCCAGTGCGCGAGCGGCTCGATTTTCCGAACGACCCCGATCCGGACCGGCTTCCACGACTTGGTATCGTTTCAAGGGAGCTCAGCCGTGGTGTGGTGGCGAGCCTGACGCTGCGAGGATTCGAGGCGCTGGCGGCACATGGCTTCAGCATCGCCTGCTTCTGCCTGAGCGAGCGTCGCGATGGGGTGACGGAGCGGTTTCGCCGGATCTCGGCCGCGTGGCACGAGATGCCCGATGCCGGTGACGCGGCGATCCTGGCGGCGATCGCGGGCGAGCAGATCGACATAGTTTTCGACCTCGCCGGCCCGACCCGGCATGGATGCCTGCCCCTGTTCGCACGCCGGGCGGCG
>DATDIC010000495.1:0-2339 GCA_036521275.1 Acetobacteraceae bacterium | reverse complement strand
GTGCACCGGCGAAGCGGGCGGAGTGACGTCGATTTCGCGGAAGTATTTGCCGGCGATCACCGGTGAATCGACCAGCGTGTTGAACGGCACGGGCTTGAAGGTGATGCGCCCGCCGCTGCGCTTTGCCGTGCGCAACGCGCTCGCATAACCCCAGTCCGCGGGGATCACCAGCGTCGGCTGATAGATCTCCGTCCTGGTCGGATAGCCGGCGTAGTACAGGGCAACGGCGTTCCACGCGAGACCCATCAGTTGCGGTGTGATCCGATCGTCCGCCGGGAACTGGAAGCGGACGTCGATCCGATCCACGCCCGCCGGCACCGTCAGGCGAAACGTGAACATGTCCACTTCATCACGGTGCCAGGCGATCCGTTTACCGCCGGCCGTGATTTCCAGGCCCATCATGTCTCCGATGGGACCGTCGGGCGCGTGATCGCCGGGAAGCCACTGCGGATAATAAAGCGTCAACGGCCCCGGCCTGACCGGCATCACCTCCTGCACGTCGAAGATCCGCTGACTGGGTCGAGGCAGCCGCACTGTCAGCGCAACCGGACCGGGCGGCCCCGCGACGCTCGCTGCGGCCATGCAGGACGCGGAGCCTGCGAGAGCCGCAGTGGCAAGAAGCAAGGTCAATCGTGTCATTCCGCTCTCCGCTATGTTCGCTACCGGCCTGGAGATTGTGCCGCAATAGCCGGCTGGCGTCGTTGCCACCTCGTCCACAGGAAATACAGGGGCACGCCAGCGAGCGTGATGAGGATGCTGGCCACAGTGGACCAGAACTGCGCGTACAGCGCATTTGCAACGACGATGAAGGTCGCCAGCGCGAACAGTGCGGGAACGACGGGGTAGCCGAGCGTGCGGTAGGCGCGCGGAAAGTCCGGGTGCCTGCGGCGCAGCACGAATAGCCCGACCACGCACAGTGCGAGGAACGGCCACACGCCCAGCACGTAGCCCTCCGCCAGCTGCATGAAGTCGCGCAGCAGCACGTAAACGACCGCCAGCACGGCGATGAAGCTGATTGCGACGTAGGGGGTTTCGAACCGCGGGTGGACGCGGCCGACCGTGCGGAAGAACAGGCTGTCCTCGGCCATAGCGAAGAACACCCGGGGGCTGGAGAGAATGCTGCCGTTCAGAGTGCCGAATACCGATAGCATCACCAGCGCGCCGGCCAGCGAGGCACCCGCCTTGCCGAACACCGCTCCAGCGGCGTCGGCGGCGACGGACTTCGATGCCGCGAGCTGCGGCAAAGGCAGGGCGCGCAGGAAAGCCGCATTGATGAGCAAATAGGCCGCGATCACGATCAGGACACCGCCGATCAGCGCCAGCGGCAGATTGCGCCCCGGATTCTTCACCTCGCCCGAGAGCGTGGTCAGATTCTCACAGCCGTCATACGCCCAGAGCGCGCCGATCAGGCCAATGCCGATGCCGGACCAATTTGCCGCCCCGGCGGCCTCCGCATGCAGCGGATTCGCCTGGCCGCCGGGCGCGAAGACGAATATCGCCACGGACAGGCCCACCATCGCCAGTATTTTCGCGCCGGCGGAAAGGTTCTGGATGGCGGCGCCCAGTTTCACCGAGCGATAGTTTGCGGCGGCGACCAGGACGATGAGCGCCGCCGCGACCAGGTGCTGCACGGCGGGACGGATCGGCACGAAATACCCCAGGTATTCCGCGAACATCATGCTTTGCGCAGCCCACGAGATCGGCTCGGTCAGCAGCCACATCCAACCGAACAGGAACGCGAGCGGTCGACCGAAGGCCTCGCGCAGGTACACGTAGGGGCCGCCGGCCGCGGGATACATCGCGGCGAGCTCGGCAATCGAAAGCGCGCCGAAGAGCGCGACCACGCCCCCGAGAATCCACACCAGAGCGATCCCGGTGAGGTTGCCGGCCGCACCGGCAATCGGGGCTGGAACGCGAAAGATCCCACTGCCGATGATCACTCCAACCACGACCGCCATGCCGGTCATGAGTCCGAGTTTGCGCGGCAGTTCGCGCGGCGCGGTTGCTGGCGGGTCAGTCATGGCCGACCATCGTACATGCTCACCCCCAACCTGTAGAGACGCTTGCCGCGGGCGCGCGCTACGCGAGTCGGCTACCGAAAAAGCGCGATATTGCGCGGCGGACACCGGTTCCCGCCGCGGTTTCAGACGCCCATGCCGGCAAGATAACCATAACCCGCAGCTATGCCGAGCATCGGTCTTTTCATTGGTGGTTTGCGCCGACGGGTGCGTATCCTCGGTACCATGCCGCGTGCGGTTTGCCTGCCCGCGCGCAGCGATCGGGTCGCTCATTGTGCCGACGCGATTAAAACAAGCAGCGGCTGCGCCTTGCCGCTCACC
>DATDIC010000494.1:0-3464 GCA_036521275.1 Acetobacteraceae bacterium | reverse complement strand
GCGCTCCGCCCCGCGGATGGCGAAACCGACCGCCAGCGCCATCATCGCCAGCGCGAGATGCGGCCGCGCCATGATCGGTTGCAGCAGCAGCCGCTGCATGAGGACGCCGCCGGCAAACAGCACGGCGATCGAGATCGCCAGTGCGGCGATGAAGGGCAGTCCGAAGCCGAGGGAGCAGACGAAGGCGGCATAAGCGCCGGCCGCAACCATGTCGCCATGGCCGAAATTCACCACCGTGGTGGCGCGGTACACCACTGTCATCGACAGGGCGATGAGTGCGTACAGCATGCCGGAGGTGATGCCGCTGACCACGAGCTGCGGCAGCATGCTCAGCACGGCAGGCGAGCCGGTTTCGCGCGGGAGGTTCTACGAGCCGCTGCCGAGCGGTTGGCCCCAGGCCTTGTAGACGACCTCATTGCCTTTGTCGTCGAGCCCCACGGCGTACATCCGCTCGACCCCGACATGCTTGTCCGGCCCGAACGTCTCCGTGTCGGCCAGCACGCCGGTGTCGAAGTCCTTGATGGATTCGATCGCGGCTTCCCATGAGTCGCGGGTGGGATGCGGGCCGGCGCGGCGGAAACCCTCGACGGTGACGATGGCGGCGGGGACGCCGAAATAATAGAAATTGGTCGGCTCGCCCTGCTTCGGCAACTCGTTCTTCGTCAGGTATTTGACGAAGATGTCGTGGTATTTCTGGAGCGGGCCTTCGCCGAGCTTGGCCTCGAACTGGTAGGGCTGGAAAAACTTTCCGCGCACCGCGGAGGGATCGCCGACATCGCGGACGGTCTGCTCGAAATCGGCGCCGAGGGCGCCCACGGTGATCGCATTCACGCCGTAGGTCTGCATCGCGCGCAGGAAGATGACCAGTTCCTGCTGATAGAGGCAGCCCATGACCGCCTGGGCGCCCGACGCCTTGATCTGCAGCGCCTGCGCGGTGGCGTCGGTGGAACCCCGTTCCAGATACGTGGTGGCGACCACCGTGCCGCCGTGCAGCTTGATGTAGTCGGTGGCCGGGTCGCAGTAGCCGTGGGCCCAGTCGTTGCTGTGCTCGATCAGCGCGATCTTGGTCACGCCCGGCTTGCTCATGGCGAAGCTGGCCATGGCGTGACCGGACTGCACGCCGGTGTAGGTGGCGTGGAACATGCCCGGAACGGGTGGCGTGGTGATCTTCGGGTTGGCGGAAATGCCGATCCAGGGGATGCCTTCCTTCTCCAGCATCGGCTTGATCGCCATGGCGACGCCGCTGCACGGATTGCCCATGATCATGAAGACCTTGTCTTCGTAGATCAGCTTCTTGGCGGCGGCGATGCCCTTCGCCTCGTTGCAGGCGGAATCGGCGAACACGGTGACGAACTTGCGGCCGTTCACGCCGCCCTGCGCGTTGATGTAGCGCAGATAGGCGTCGGGTCCGTAATTCAGCGGATCGAATACCGAGCTTTCACCGGAAAACGGCCCGAGCGAACCGATCTTGATGGTGGTGTCGGTGATGCCCTGGGTGTTGGGGGTCTGCGCGAGGGAGGCGGCGGTGCCGGTCAGCCCGGCCAGCACGAGCACGATGAATGTCCTGAACCAGCGCATCGCCAAGCCTCCTGCCAAGCCTGTTCCGCTGGGAGCATGGAACGCTCCGCTTGATCATGTTGCGGGTCGGGCAGGACCAGCCTGAGCGAGCCCGACGTTGTGGGCAGCGCCGGAACCGATCCGCCATCGAACTGTCGGGATTATGCGCGAGGCAGCCGGTGGGCGCAACAGGCGGCGCCGCGGTCAGGGGCTGGTCGCGATCGGCATCAATGCGTGCACGGCGAGCAGCAGCAGGAACAGCACCACGATGATCTGGGCGATGCCGCCGAACAGGCGCAGCGCGGCGACAATAAGCAGCAAGGCGATGAGGATCAGGATTATGACGGTGATCCCCGGCGGCACGCCGACGTGAACAAGTTGCGTTCGCGCCCACATCTCGATCGCCGCCAGCCCGGCAAGGATCAGGTCGACGAAGGCCTTGATGGCGTCGAGGAGTTGCACAACGACATTGTCGAACTGGTTCATCGCTCAGCTCCTGATCGCGCGGCGCCGTTCCAGGCTTTCGGCAGGCCACAGGGTCTTGGCGTCGTAATATTCCGCGAACGCGGGCACGCCTTCCGGCAGGCTGATCCAGGGCAGTTTCGAACGCGTGTAGATATGCACGTCCGGCGGGATCTGCTCTGGCTGGTCGAGCGTGCCGACGCGCACGAAGCGCAATTTCGGTCTGTGGCCGTAGTCGCTCCAGAGTGCGGTCTGGCAGGTGGGGCAGCGGTAGATGTCGTGCGGATGGCCGCTGTCGGTGGGGACGGAGACCGGCAGCGGGCTGCCGGAGAGCAGGGCGATGCGGTCGGTCTCGATCAGCGCGTTCAGGACGAAGGCACTGCCGGTCTGGCGCTGGCAGTCGCGGCAATGGCAGCAATGCACGAACATCGGGGCGGAGCCGAGCCGATAGCGCACGGCACCGCAGGCGCAACCACCGTCAGCGGCATTGAACATTCGGCTCCTCCGGCGATGATCGCGGCGTGGGGCAGGGCAATACGCCCTTTATCACGCTTGATTTCGCTGTGCCACGGATGCCGGCAGGTGCCGCTGGCGGTCAGGCGTGCAGCAAGGCCCGATTGGATTCCTCGAACAGCCGTCGCGTCTTGTCGGTGTCGTATGGCTGTTCGCGCAACGTTTCGGCATCCCACTCGCTGCGTTCCTGGGCGACGAAATCGCCGCCGTAGACGTGGATTGCGCCGGTCAGGCGGGGGATCGGGTTGGTTACGGAATGAATGATATCGGCCCCCAGGGGCGTGCAGTCGCCGCTACACAGGGAACGCGCGCCCGCCGCCTCGATCTGGCGTTTGGCGTCGGCCGGCAGGCGGCGCCAGAAGATATTGTCCTCGCGTCCGGTATAGACGCCGATGACCGCCCACGTCCGGTGGTCGTGCGGGCTGACCGTCATGCCCGGACCCCAGATCAGGTTGATGATCGTGACGCGGGGCGAGCGGAACAGGATATTGAACCCGGCCTGCCGCGGTTCACCCAGCGTGCGGATGACGCTGCTTGGATCGCGTACGGCCTCGGCGACCAGCTCCCGCACTCCGACATGGGTGGGGTCGGCGGCGACGGCGTGCTCGCATTCCTCGAAGAACCGGTCGGTATCGAACATGGTCATGCTCCGGTAGCGTGGGTGCGGGGGAGAATATACCATATCGGACGGAAGGAACAGAACATCCTTTTCCGGGGTGTTCATGCGTTCGGCAGGGCTTGCGCGAGAAGCGGCGCCAAATCAGCGTAGCAGGCAAGTCAGCAGGAGCGTTGCCGCGATGCGCGTGTTCACCCAGCTTCCGATGCGGCGGTGGCGGGAGGTTGGGGCGGCGGCGCGTGCGGCGGAGGCGGCCGGTTTCGACGCCGTGATGACGATCGAGCTGGGGCATGACGTGTTCGCTCCGCTGGGGTTT
>DATDIC010000493.1:0-9418 GCA_036521275.1 Acetobacteraceae bacterium | reverse complement strand
CAGCGGTGCCAGCCGCACCAACGAACCATTGCCGCCGGCGCTGGCGTGGTGGCTCCCCGCCGCCGGGTTGCCGTCAGCGATGAACGACTCGATGGCGGCACGCGTGGTTGCGCCGATGTCGAAGCAGCGACCCGACACGGTATTCTCGCCACGTTGCAGCCAGCCGGCGAAGCGGGTCATCAGGTCGGCCGGGTCGACCGTGCCCTTGGCCAGCAGCGATTCGGCCAAACAGAGTGCCATGGTCGTGTCGTCGGTCCACTCGCCGGGGGCGAGGCCGAAGGGGCCGCCGCCGACCATATCGGTCAGCGGCGCGAAGCTGTCGCGGGGTTTGAACTCGACGGCTGTGCCGATCGCGTCACCAACCGCGAGCCCGAGCAGGCAGCCGACTGCCCGATCGCGCGCCGCTGCCGGATCGAGCGCCGGCCATGTTGGGCCCGGAAGAGCAGGCACGACAGCCGCCGGCGCATCCACCTTGCCCCGGCCCCCGCCACGGCCTGCGCCAGCATCGGGCTGGCCGCTCAGCATCTTCGCTGTCATCGTCGGTGAGGCGGGGGGCAGCAGATGCGCGTAGGCCTGCAGTTTTCGAGCGATCTTGACCGGATCAGAGTCGTCAATCGAAGGGCCGCTCATTACACTTCAACCACAACGATGAGGGATTGGGTCAAGCCGCCCGCGGAATCGCGTTCATCCTGCCGATCCACGACTCTGAACTCTGTGTCGGGTTGGTAAAGGACCTCATCCTCGTCGGCATATTGTGACAGATGCGAGACTTTTTTCCCGCCACGGCCAGTGATGGTGATTTGCAGTTTGCCGGGGAATGGCTTGGCGGTCGTGGTGCTCCAAAATCCCTGACACTTAAAGGTCTGATCCTTGACGTAGACCTCCTCCCACCCGTCCCAATCTCGTTCGCCACGTCTGGTCGTAGTTTCACCCAGGGGGGGCAGCTTGGAAAGTCCGATCTTGGTGACCTCGTTAAGAACCTCCAGCACGTCTGGCCTCTGCTCGCATGTTTTCCCAGAAACGGGGTCTATGTCGACAATAGGTATTTCTGTTCCAGGTTTTTTTCTCTTGTTGATTTCGACTCTATTCATGTTTGTATAATCTTCAGTTGTATATGAGTATAAGGCAACCACTTCGCCCTCGCTGAGATTACTGATATCTTCGTTGACGGCCTCGGCTTGCGCAGACGCAGCGAAATGCCTGCTCTCGAACTTCGACCTGTCCATACCGCGATTGAGCAGCTCCATCTTGGCCGCGTTCGGATCGTCGCGGAGTCGCTCAGCGAGGGGCTTTGCTGGGGCGCCCGTCAGGTCGCTGGGGGTTGCACCGATGTCGGCGTGTGGGTGGGCGGGCGTGGCTGCATCGGGCGGCGCTGCTGTTCCAGGGATGCTTCCGTCGGGTGGTGTTGCTTCAGTGGCGGGTGGCTGAGCGGGCTGCGTGGGCATGGCAGTGTCGGCCGGCGTCGACGTGCCGACGGCGGTACCACGCGGCGGTTTTGCTTCTGTGGTGGGTGGCTGGCTGGGCTGGGCAGCATCGGCCGGCGCCGACGTGCCGAGAGCGATGCCGCGCGGCGGTTTTGCTTCGGTGGTCGGTGGCTGGCTGGACTGGGCAGCATCGGCCGGCGTCGACGTGCCGACGGAGGTACCGCGCTGCGTGGGCGTGGCAGCGCCGGCCGGCGTCGACGTGCCGAGAGCGATGCCGCGCGGCGGTTTCGCTTCGGTGGCCGGTGGCTGAGTGGGTTGGGCAGTGTCGGCTGGCGCCCGCGTGCCGAGCGTGACCCCGCGTGGCTTCGACGCGCCACCACGCCCGGCCGCGGGCTTCGCCCCCGCCGCAGCGGCGCCGAGCCTGCTCGCCTCCAGCGCGCAATTTTCGAGTTCCCGCGCATGATTCTGCAAAAGATCGACGTCGTCGGTCGAGCTCAGTTTGATGAACAGCTGCTGTAACACCCGCAGCTTCCCGTCGAACTGCTCTAGAGAGGGCTGGTGGTCGATCCGCTCCACCGCGCCCTGCGCCGCTTCTATCGCCGCACGCGCCTTCTGCTGCTTGTCCAGATACGATTGCTGATCGGCCAGGTGGCGGTCCACTTTTTTGCGCGCATCGCCGACGACTGTTCGTCCAGCCGTCTTCACCCGCTCCAGCGCGTCCGCCTTCGCTCGATTATCACCCTTGCGCATGGCGCTTTGTCGTGCCTGCTCAAGTTCGTCGGCGACGTGGGACAGCTCCCCACTGTGCAGACCGACCTTCGTCAGGCGACCGATCTCGGCGCCCAGCTCGTCCTGCACCTCCTGCACCTTGCGGTTGCGCAGCTCGAGCAGGGCGTCAGTAATAATGAGGCCTCCGCTGAGGACCTTCACGAAGTGATCGAGACTGACACTCCCGCTCATTTCGGCCGTCTCCCCCGGCGGCCCAGCCGCCTGATCATCTCGTCAGCGACGGAGTCCGGCCTCAAGCGATGCCGCCAACTCTGCCAGCGCCCCGCCGAGCGTCGCCCGGATCGAAACGGGCGTGCCGAACGGGTTGGCGTCGCAGACCTGGACTTTCTCGCTGGTCTCAAGATAGGCGCGGTAGTCGTTGATGATCTTCACCGCCTTTGGCCCCGCCTTTTTCATGGCCGCGGGACCGCCCGCACCCAGCTCCACCAATGCCGCCGCGAGCGGCACTTTATAGTTGCCGGTGATGCCATTGAGTCCGAACTCAGCAATCTCCGCCAGCGTATCATCGTTGCTTCGTCGCAATACAGCCTGCAGGGCGGCGATCTGGCCATCCACCGTCCCGCTGGCAGCCTCCCACGCAGTGCGGGCGGCCTGCCAGCCCCCGGCGGCGCCCGGTTTCGTGGCAACTGGCCGTGTGGACCGAAACGTGAACCCGAGCACCCGTTGCAGCCACTCCGACTTGGCGCTCGCGCTCATGGCTTATGGACGGAGGACTGAATGGCCGATCCCGGTACCAGCCGATGGCACGTGCCGGTGTCGCGGGCCTGACGCGGCAGCAGCACGCCGCCGGCGACCACCGCTCTTACCCGCCTTCGCCCTTCTGTCCGGCCCCGCTCGTGCATAATAGTTCCATTGGCCAATCTCAGCCGGCGTACTGCCGGCTCCGCCGCGCACCGCCCTTTCGGGAAGCCCCTTCATCCTGAGCAGGGACGTTACATAGCAGCAGGGATCGGCACAAGTGACGTCTTGGCAGCGCTCCCATAGGCCGGTATCTCTCGATCGTGCCGGGAAGGCTGCTATGATTTCATGCCCGGGCGCATCGTGCACCGCGCCTCTGCAATACAAAGGAACATGCGATGTCCGTGAAGGTGGCGATCAACGGGTTCGGGCGCATCGGCCGCCTCGTGCTGCGCGCGATGATCGAAAGCGGGCGCGATGATATCGTGCCGGTGGCGATCAACGATCTCGGCAGCTCCGATACCAACGCTCATTTGTTCCACTACGACAGCGTGCATGGCCGGTTCCCCGGCCAGTTGGAGGTTTCCGGCGATGCGATCACCGTCCGCTACGGCGGGCGCGTGTGGGGGCCCATCAAGGTCTCGGCCGAACGTGATCCGCACAAGGTGCCTTATCACGGGGTCGATGTCGCGCTGGAATGCACCGGGCGGTTCACCAGCAAGGAAGCCGCCTCCGCGCTGCTGAAGGCAGGCGCGCGCAAGGTGGTGGTTTCGGCGCCCGCCGATGGGGTGGATGCCACCATCGTGTACGGCGTCAATCACAAGACCCTCACGCCCGACATGACGGTGATCTCCAACGCGTCCTGCACCACCAATTGTCTGGCGCCGATGGCGAAGGTTCTGCACGAGAGTTTCGGCATCCTGCGTGGCTACATGGTGACCATCCACGCCTACACCGCCGACCAGCGCCTGCAGGATACGCTGCATCACGACTTGCACCGGGCGCGGGCAGCGGCGGTTTCGACCATCCCTACCTCGACCGGCGCCGCGCGCGCGGTCGGGCTGGTCCTGCCGGAGCTGAAGGGCAAGCTCGACGGCACCGCGATCCGCGTCCCCACGCCCAACGTCTCGCTGGTGTCGCTGGACGTCAATCTGAAGCAGCACGCCACCAAGGATCAGGTGAACGCGGCGATGCAGCGCGCCGCACAAGGAGAGCTGAAGGGCGTGTTGGATTATAGCACGGCGCCGCTGGTCAGTATCGATTTCAACCACAATCCGGCTTCGTGCACGTTCGACGCGACGCAGACCGCGGTGGTCGATGGTGAGCTGGTGCGGGTGATGGGCTGGTACGACAACGAATGGGGTTTCTCGAACCGCATGGCCGACACGGCGTCGCTGTTCGGCAGTCTGTAATCAGCCATGGCGTTTCGCACGCTTGACGGCATCGCCGTCGCCGGCAAGCGCGTGTTGCTGCGCGCCGACCTGAACGTTCCGGTCCGCGATGGAAAGATCACCGATCTCACCCGCATTGAGCGGCTGTGCCCCACCATCCGGGAACTTGCCGGCAACGGCGCCAAGGTCATCCTGTGCAGCCATTTCGGTCGCCCGAAGGGCAAGCGCGTGCAGGGCATGTCGCTGGCGCCGGTAGCCGTTGCCCTCAGTGAGGTGCTGGACAAGCGCGTCCGCTTCGCCGAGGACTGCATCGGCATACCGGCGCATCAGGCGGTGGACCGCATGGCGGACGGCGATGTGCTGCTGCTTGAGAACACGCGCTTCCACAAGGGCGAGGAGGAGAACGATCCGGCTTTCGCGGCGGCGCTCGCGCAGCTTGCGGATATTTACGTCAACGACGCGTTTTCCGCCGCTCATCGCGCCCACGCCAGCACCGAGGGCGTGGCGCATCTGCTGCCCGCGTACGCCGGCCGGCTGATGCAGGCCGAGCTGGAGGCATTGGGTGCCGCGCTGGGCGACCCGGTTCGCCCGGTCATGGCGGTGGTCGGCGGAGCCAAGGTCTCCACCAAGCTGGACCTGCTCGGCAATTTGCTGCGGCGGGTCGATGTGCTCGTGGTTGGCGGCGCCATGGCGAATACGTTTCTGGCCGCGCAGGGTCTGGCCGTCGGGCGGTCGTTGCAGGAAGCCGACATGCATTCGACCGCGCGCGGAATCCTGGAGCAGGCCAAGGGAGCCGGGTGCGATATCATCCTGCCCCAGGACGCCGTCGTCGCCGGCGAATTGAAAGCTGGAGCAGCGACGCAGACGGTTTCCATCCGCGCGGTTCCGTCCGACACGATGATCCTGGATGTGGGTCCGGCAACCACCGCCGCTGTGGTCGAGCGGCTCGCCGCGATGAAGACGCTGGTCTGGAACGGCCCGCTTGGCGCGTTCGAGACGCCCCCGTTCGACGCCGCCACGGTTGCCTTCGCGCGGGCGGCGGCGGACGCGACCGCTGCGGGCCTGCGCAGTGTGGCCGGCGGGGGCGATACGGTCTCTGCGCTGCATCATGCCGGCGTGCTGGAAAAGCTGAGCTATGTTTCAGCGGCGGGTGGTGCATTCCTGGAATGGCTCGAGGGCAAGACGCTGCCAGGAGTGGCGGCGTTGCAGTGCAGATAAAGCGCGGTGCCAGTCCGCAGATTGTCTCCGGCTTGCACGTTGCTGCTCGGCAGGCGTCGGGAACGCCCTGAATTTCCGAGGGTTTGCCTGGATTCCCGCTTTCGCGCGGGAAGGACGACCTGGGGTCACCCTCGATGCGATCTGGTTTGATTCCAACCCGCGCGGATGAAGACGCTCGATCCGTCATGCCCGCGAAAGCGGGCATCCATGCGAGGGTCCACGAAATTCCGAGGGTTTGCCTGGATTCCCGCTTTCGCGGGAACGACGAAATCAGTGCAAGCAATCATTGCCGCCCCGATCCCGACCGATTTCCCTCCGCGCACGCCTCGCCTGTATAGGTGCACACGGGCTTGGCGCGAATCCCCGAATGACAAATCGGTCACCTGGCGATTCTTGTTGCTTACCCGCGTCCATGCCATCTCCTGCCGGAAAGGACTCGTTTACGATGATGCCTGGAAGCGCCTGGTTGCGGCCGAGGGGGTTGGTGCTGGTGCTTGGCCTGTTCGCCTCGGCCTGCACCGCGACGACCGCCTCGCACCTGGCAGACGCGCGCGCCGCGCCGGACAGCTTCGCGCCGTTGGTCAAGAAAGTGCTGCCGTCAGTGGTGAATATAGCGGTCACGGAGACCGTCAACGGCGGCGACATGATGGCACAGCTCCCGCCCGAACTGCGGGACACCCCGCTCGGGCGTGAGTTCCGCCGGCGCTTCGGCTCGCAGCGGCAGCAGGTGACGGGCGCCGGATCAGGGTTCATCATCGATCCGAGCGGCATCATCGTCACCAACAACCACGTCGTCGGACATGCCAGCCAGATCGTCATTTCACTCACCGACGGCACCGAGCTGCCGGCACGCGTCATCGGCTCGGACGACCTGACCGATGTTGCCGTGGTGAAAGTCCAGGCGAAGCGCTCCTTGCCCGCCGTCACCTGGGGCGACTCCAGCAAGGTCGAGGTGGGAGACTGGATTTTGGCAGGCGGCAACCCGTTCGGCCTCGGCGGTTCGGTCACTGCGGGAATTGTCTCCGCCGAGGGGCGCGATCTTGGCGAAGGCCCGTTCGACCGGTTCCTGCAGCTCGACGCACCGATCAATCCCGGCAATTCCGGCGGACCGGCATTCAACCTGGATGGGCAGGTGGTTGGAATGACCACCGCGATTGTCTCTCCATCGGGTGGGTCGGTCGGCATCGGCTTCGCGATTCCCAGCAATCTGGTCAGCCGCACCGTCACGCAACTGTTGGCGCAGGGCCATATCGATCGCGGATGGCTGGGCGTTTCGGTGGAAAATCTCGAATCGGCTCCCGGCCACCACGGCGGCGTGGCCATTGCCGGCGTGGCGCCGAGCGGCCCGGCGCTGCACGCCGGCTTGCACGCTGGCGACGTGGTGCTGGCGGTGGACGGCCATACGATCGAGACTACGGTCGGACTTATTCGCGCGGTGGCGGAGAAATCACCGGGAACGACGGTGCAGGTAAAGGTGCGTCGTGACGGACGGGACCTGACGATTCCGGTCACCGTGGGGCGTCGTCCACCGGAACAGTCGGATTGAGTATCGGCAGGGAGTGAAAGGAGAGCGCATGCGCATCCTGGTGGTCGAGGACGATAAGGACGTTGCGGGCTTCGTCGTGCGAGGCTTGCGCGAGGCTGGCCACGTGGTGGAACACGCGGACAATGGGCGCGACGGCCTGTTCATGGCGGCGAGCGAAGCCTTCGATGCAGTGATCCTCGACCGCATGCTGCCCGGCGGGATCGATGGACTGCGCCTGCTGGAAACGCTGCGGGCCCAGCAGAACGCCGTCCCGGTGCTTATTCTCTCGGCGTTGGCCGAGGTGGACGACCGGGTGCGCGGGCTGAAGGCGGGCGGCGACGATTACTTGACCAAACCGTTCGCGTTCTCCGAGTTGCTCGCGCGTGTCGAGGCGCTGGCGCGTCGCGGCAAAGGGGAAGGGCCGGTGACGAAGCTCACCGTCGCCGACCTGGAAATGGACCTGCTGTCGCGACAGGTGAAGCGGGCCGGGCAGAAGATCGATCTGCAGCCGCGCGAATTCCGCTTGCTGGAATATCTGATGCGGCACGCCGGCCAGGTGGTCACCCGCACCATGCTGCTGGAAGGCGTGTGGGACTACCATTTCGATCCGCAGACCAACGTCATCGATGTGCACGTGTCGCGGCTGCGGCAGAAGGTGGACAAGCCGTTCCCAAGCCCGCTGATCCACACCGTGCGAAATGCCGGCTACATGCTCCGCCCCGAAGCTGCGTGAACCAGTCGCCGGCAGTCGCGGACCGCAAAAAGACTCAGGCTGGTCCAGATCGCCGGCGACGTGTGTACTTCCTCAATTCGGCGGCGGTCCGGTTCGCCGCGATCTACACGGGGCTGCTGGCGATCAGCGCCGGAGCGCTGGCGATGTTCCTGTGGTGGGCCACCGCCGGACTGCTCGACCGGCAGGTGGAGACGGCGATCCGGCTGGATGCCCGCAGCTTGGCCGAACGCTGGGAAGAAGGCGGCTTGCCGGCACTGACACTGACGATTCAGGACCGCCTGGCCAGCAACGTCGATGATGATGCGATCTACCTTTTGGTCAACGACCAGATGTTGCCGCTGGCAGGAAATCTCGGCCAATGGCCGCTGCCGGTTCAGCGCAGCGACGGCTGGTATGAGTTGCAGGTGCAACGGGCCGGCATCCGCTCCCTGGCGCGGGTCCATCGCTACGATCTGCCCAACGGTTATCATCTGCTGGTCGGGCGGGACGTGCGCAACCGCGCCCAACTGCGGCAGTTGCTGACTGATGCGCTGCTGTGGGCCATGTTGGTCGTGGCGGTGATGGCGACCGCCGGCGGGATCGTGGTGCGCAGCCTGTTCCGCCGCACATTGGCGAACGTGTCGGCCACCGCCGCCGCCGTCGCGAAAGGAGATTTCGCGCAGCGCGTCAAGCTGTCGGGCCGTGGCGACGAGTTCGACCAGCTCGCCGAAATGATCAACGACATGCTGGACCGGATCGGACGCCTGATGGATGGCGTGCGACAGGTGTCGAATGCAATTGCACACGACCTGCGCACCCCGATCACGCGCGCGCGCACCCGGCTGGAAGATGCCACCCTGCATTCCGACAACGCCGCGGAGCTGCACGGAGCCATCGAGCGGGCAATCGCCGACCTGGATGGGATCGTTGCGGTGTTCCATGCACTGCTGCGCATCTCGGAAATAGAAGCGGGGTCACGCCGCTCGGCCTTCGCCCGCTTCGATCTCTCGCCGTTGCTGGCATCGGTGGCCGAGCTGTACGACGCCGTGGCGGAGGAAAAAGGCGTTCGCCTGGCGGTCGACGTACCCGCGACGCTGCCGGCCTATGGCGACCGGGCGCTGATCCAGCAAGCAGTGGCGAACCTGGTGGACAATGCAGTGAAATTCTCGCCCGCGGGCGGGACCGTCACGTTGCGTGCGGTCTCCGGCGGCAGGGGGCCGAGCATCATCGTATCCGATCAGGGTGCCGGCATTCCGGCGACCGACCGTGGCCGCGCCACCGAGCGGTTCTTCCGGGGCGAAACCGCCCGCAGCACGCCGGGTGCGGGGCTGGGGTTAGCGTTGGTGCAGGCGGTCGCGCAGTTGCACGGTGGGGAGCTGCGGCTCGGCGATGGCAACCCCGGCCTGGTGGCCTCGTTGTCGATTCCGGTGCCGGAAGAAGCCGTGCAGATGGCCAAGGAGCGTAGTACCGGTCCGCCCTGACGACGGCTCTCGATCCGTCGTGCCCGCTCTCGATCGTCATGCCCGCGGAAGCGTCGCTTTCGCGGGCATGACGGATGTGCGGGGATGACGGATCTGCGGGGATGACGGATCTTGGGCGTGACAGATCTGGCGCCTATCGCTCCAGGCCGCCGATTCACCGGTCAGGTGGCGACCTGCATCTCCCCCAGGTAGGCTTCACG
>DATDIC010000492.1:0-2853 GCA_036521275.1 Acetobacteraceae bacterium | reverse complement strand
CTGGGGGAAGACGACCAGACGCTCGAAGGCGTCGTTTTGGCCGAGCTGATCGCCGCCGAGGCATCGCTCGCCGTGGTCGAAACCTTCACCGCCGGCCAGATTGCCGGACGGATCGCGCACCTGCCCGGCGCCGAGCGCATCTTCCGCCGCGGCACCGTGGTACGTGACCTGGCTCAGCTCGTGCCGCACTGGACCGTCGGCGAGCTGACGCAGGAAATCACCGAACAAGTGGCTGACGCAACCCGCCGGCACGCCGACGCCACCCACGCCCTGGCGGTCCTGATCGATCTGGACGAAGGTACCGACCGCATCGATTTCGGCGGCAGCATCCATATTGCCATAGCCACCGAATCCGGCACGGCGTTCCGCCGCTCCCGCATTCTTGGCGGGCGCGACTGGGTGCGGCTGGGCGCCGTCGAGCTGGGCCTGGACTGCCTGCGCCGCTTTCTCCAGCATCTGCCCGTCGTGGAGCGCATCGACTTCGAGAAGACCTGATGCCCGGCCGCACGCTGACATTTGCCCACCCCTCCGCCGCTGACCAAAGCAGGCGCATGCGCTCGCGGGCGTGGCAAAAATTGTCGCCCGTGCTGGAAGCCTACGTGTTCCTGCTGCCGGTGCTGGTCGTCCTGATCGGGCTTGCGGCCTATCCGCTGATCGACGGCGTGTGGACCAGCTTCACCAACCGGGAGGTCGCGAAGCCGGGCAGCTTCATCGGCCTGGCGAACTTCGCCACCCTGTTCGCCAGCCAGACCTTCCGAATCGCCGCGCTCAATTCCGTGCTGCTGACAGTCGGAGCGGTGGCAACCAAGACAATACTAGGGCTCGGCTGCGCCGCGCTGCTGACCCAGCGCTTCCCGTTGCGCGGCCTGGTACGGGCGCTGGCCTTCCTGCCCTGGGCGGTTCCCGGCCTCGTTGCCGCGCTGGGCTGGCGCTGGCTGTTCGACGAGCAGGCCGGTGTGTTCAACGCGGTGCTGCTGATGACCGGACTGAGCGATACGCCGGTATCCTGGCTGTCAGACCCCGACACGGCGCTGGTTTCGATCGGTATCGCCACGGTCTGGCAGGGGCTGCCGTTCTACATGCTGATGTTCATCGCCGCGCTCGCCACCGTGCCGGCCGAGCTGTACGAAGCCGCCGCCATCGACGGCGCCGGCGCATGGCGACGGTTCACCCGGATCACGCTGCCGTCCATCGCCGACGTGATCGGGGTCACGGTGATGCTGTCCGCCATCTGGACCTTCAACAACTTCAACATGGTCTACATCCTCACCGGCGGCGGGCCGGACGACCGCACGCAGATCCTGCCGACGCTCGCCTATGAGTATGGCATGCGCCGCAACCTGCTGGGCCAGGGCGCCGCGGTCATTGTCTCGGCGCTGCCGGTTTTCCTCGGCATCATCTTCCTCCTCACGCGGCGGATGCTGCGGGAAAAAGGCGTGCGCTGATGGTCGTAGGCCGGCGAAACCGAACGCTTCGCAACCTGGGCATCGGCGTCGCGGTAACCGTGCTGATCCTATGGTCGCTGATCCCGGTCTATTGGATCGTGATCACCTCGTTCAAGCACGAGAAGGAAATCTACGCCTATCCGCCCACCTTCATCCCGATCCGCCCGACCCTGGAGCAGTACGTCATGGTGCTGTTCCACACCGCGTTTCCGCTGTTCATCCGCAACAGCTTCATCGTGGCGGCGGGCGCCACCCTGCTGTCGTGCATTGCCGGAGCGCTGGGGGCATACGCGATCGGTCGCATGCGCTTTCCTGGCCGCGCCACGGTGGGACGACTGATCGTCGTGTCGTACCTCCTGCCGCCGTCGCTGCTGTTCATCCCGCTGTTCATCGTGCTGCAGAGGCTGGGCCTGATCGATACGCTGGCCGGGCTGATCCTGGCCTATCTCACTTTCACCGTGCCCTTCGCCACCTGGATGCTGATCGGACACATCCGCACCATCCCGTCGGAGCTGGACGAGGCAGCGCGGATCGACGGTGCCACGCGCTTGCAGATCCTGTGGCGCATCGTGCTGCCGCTGACCTTGCCGGGGCTCAGCGTGGTCGCACTGTTTTCCTTCACCCACGCCTGGAACGAGTTCCTGTACGCCCTGGTCTTCGTCTACAGCAACGGCACGCGCACCATCACGGCTGGCCTGGCATCACTCACCATGGGTGACACGTTCATCTGGGGCCAGCTCATGGCAGCCTCCACGCTCGCCATCGTGCCGGTGCTGCTGATCTACCTGGCCGCCCAGCGTTACCTGATCGAAGGACTGACGGGCGGCAGCATCAAATAACCGCAGGAGGAAACCAACATGAGGCAGCTCAGCGCCATGCTGCTGGTAACGGCGATCTGCCTGGCCGGTGGGCGCTCGGTGCGTGCCGCCGACCTCACCGTGTGGGGTTTGCAGACCTTCAACCAGGCAGCCGACGAATGGCTCGGCGATGAGGTGAAGGCGTTCGGCAAGGCCAATCACATCGACGCCGAGTATGTGGTGGTGCCCGCAAACGTGCTGAACCAGCGGCTCGCGGCAGCGTTCGAGGCGCACACCCCGCCCGACGTGTTCATGCAGGGCAGCGGCGCCATCCAGTTCTACATCGCGCGTGGCCTGACCGTGCCGCTGGACGACGTACTTGCGGATATGCGCAAGGTGCCCGGCGGCATCTTCGAAAACCTCGCCAACTCCGGCGATTACCAAAACACCGTCCAGGCGCTCCCGCTGGAGGTGGACGTCACCCCGGTGTTCGCCCGCAAGGACCTGCTGGACGAGATCGGCAAGCCGCTGCCCACCACCTGGGAGGAACTGCGCACCGACGCCAAGGCGATCCAGACGAAGCACCCGAATATCAGCGGCTACGGCATGAC
>DATDIC010000491.1:0-6100 GCA_036521275.1 Acetobacteraceae bacterium | reverse complement strand
ATCAGGTCGTGCGGCAGCGCGGCCACGATGAAGATCGCAATGATCGCCAGCGTGAACACCTCGCCCAGCGCGAACATGAACTGCCAGCGATTGCCCATCACCTCGCGTTCGCCACGCGGCATCGATTCCATGATGTACGTGTACCCGCTGGAAATATCGCTGCCGAGCGGGATGCCCAGGATCAGCCGCACCACCACCAGCCACGCCACATTCGGCACGAACGCCTGGATCAGCGCGAAAACAACGAACATCCCCATGGTGGACAGGAACACGATCCGACGCCCGAGCTTGTCGGCCAGCCACCCCCCGATCAGCGCGCCGATGATGGCGCCCCCCTGCGTCCCCGCCGCCGCCAGCCCCAGCACCGCCGGCGACGGATGAAAAATATCGCGGATGAAGATCAGCACGAACGCAATCGAGTAAAGGTCCCACGCCTCGACCAGGATCGAGGCCATCATCAGCCAGCCGATCCGGTTCCCGTGTGGATTGTATTTGGCAATCAGGTAGCTGACGGCACGATCCATTTCCGCCTGATGCGCGTGGGCCGACACGGCGTCTCCTCCCTCGGCTGCCGCCTGTTTATCGCCGCCCTGGCGACCAGGCCAGTCAGCTATCCGTTAGATCAGCTCGTCCCTGACCGGCCCGACGCCGGCCCTCCCCCTCATTCCCCCTCCCCGTCATTCCCCTCCCCCATCATTCCCGCCCCCTCCCCGTCCCTCCCCATCATTCCCGCACCCTCCCCGTCATTCCCGCCCCCTCCCCGTCATTCCCGCCCCTCCCCCGTCATTCCCGCGAAAGCGGGAATCCACGTGTCACCCAGTGAACCCGTCCGCCGTTTAATCTGAAACCATCTCGCCACCACAGACCCTCGGTTTCGCATGAACGTTTCAACACGCCCCGCGACCGCATCATTCCATGGTTACAAAATTTTACAATTAGCAATTTGCAATCAGGCAACGAGGGCGTCGGAGTATGATCCGAGGAAACGAAACCTGCGTCTTCGTCACCCCCATCCACGGAAGACCCCGCCTGCCGGCATTCCTTTATGCCGCGTCCTCCGTTCGCCTGAACCAAGGAGACGAAAACAACATGAGCGGCCCCCTGTACATCCAGCAAGGCAGCCCCCATTGGTGGCTCAGCCCCGCCATCTGGGTCACGCCCGTCGGCGACCCCGCAACCAAAATCGCCAACCCGATCGCCGGCCAGGATTACACCGTGTGGGTCCAGGTTCAGAACCGGTATCCCGATCCGGTCGACAATAGCTGGAACCTTTTCGTTTGTTGGACGATCCCGACGGCCGGGTCCATCACAGTGGCATCCATCACCAGCAACCAAATACTCAACGGCGTCATCTCCCCCATCGCCGGGACGGTGGGTTTGCCGATCACCACGCCCATCCCTGGCGCAAGTGGCGCAACGCCGAGTATCGTCAATTTGCAGGCAGCGAAGACATGGACGCCATCCTACGAACACAACGGCCATGAATGCCTGATCGCACTGGCCTATTTCGAGCAATCGATTGGCGGCCTGCCGGTTTCCACCCTTAAAGGCGACGCCCCCTGGCAACAGACTTACACCATCGCGCAACACAATCTCGGTGTGCTCCCAGCCACACACCACATGAAGCTGTTTCAGTACCCCTTCCAGGTTTGCAATGCCGAACATGAGGAACGCGGGTTCGTCATCGCCGCCACCCAGGCCCCCCTTTCACAGATCGCTGAGTTTCTCCCCGGCGTCCCAGGCGGTCGAAAGGTGCTCGACAGGCCGGGCAAGGTCGAGCACCTCGGCATCATCGCCGACGCTCATCCCGACCGCGCCGAATCACGTGCTTCATCTGCGGCGCATTCGTCCATCAAGATCGCGCCGCATAGTTGCCGCGCGTTCACGCTCACCGGCAGCCTGCCGGAAGGCAACGCGCTGATCCACGTCACGCAGAGCCTGGACGAACGCGTCGTCGGCGGCCTCAGCGTGCTGGTGCTGGCCGAGGCGAAGTGACAGCCCCCCACCCGCTATCCGCTACGCCTTCGTCATTCTCCGCTCGCAATCGCCCGCCGCCAGCCGCTCGGGTTGCAGCTTGGTGCCAAGTCCCGGACCCCGCATCGGATACACGAACCCATCGCGTATCTCCGGCAGCGCAGTCATGACGTCTCGATACCATCCGGTGGTAAACGCACGCACCGTCTCCTGTATCAGCGTGTTCGGACAATTGAGCGAAACATGCACGGACGCGGTCAGCACCACCGGCCCCGTACAGTCATGCGGTGCCACCGGCCGGTCCCACGCCTCCGCCAAGCTGGCGATCTTCTTCGCCTCGCCGATGCCGCCGCACCACGACAGATCCAGCATCACCACATCCAGCGCATCCGCCTGCAGAAACTCCCGGAACGCGCGCCGCGTCGCAATCGTCTCACTGCCGCAGATCGGCACCCCGGTGCGGGCACGCAGGCCCGCCAGCAGATCCGCATTGACCATCTTGATCGGATCCTCGACCCAGAATGGCTGGATCTCCGCCAGCGCCCGCAACACCCGTTCGGCCGCCAGCGGCGTCCACAGCGAATGCAGCTCCGCCATGATATCCATCTTCCCGCCGACCGCGTCGCGGATCTTGCGGAACGGCCCCAGCGCCTGCTCGAGATCGGCTGCCGAAATAGACCGGCCTTCGCTCGCCTCGGCGGCAAAGTCGAACGGCCAGATCTTCATCGCGCTAATACCCTGTTCCAGCAGGGAGTGTGCCAGCTCGTCGGCCCGATGCAGGAACGCATCCAGATCCTCGTACGGACCGCTGTCACCTGCCGCATTCAGCCCCCAGTTATCCGTCTTCTGCCCAACCGCGGCGCGTACATATCGATAACCCGCACAGGTATTGTAGATCCGCATCTTCTCATGTGACAGGCCGCCCAGGCATTGATGCACCGGCTGCCCCGTCGCCTGCCCGAACAAATCCCACAGCGCGATATCCACCGCCGAGGCAGCCCGCATCTCCACCCCGCTGCCGGTAAACCCGAGATACTGGTTCTGCAGCGTCCGCGCGTGCCGGTCCATGCACAGCGCAGGCTTGCCAAGCAGCAGCGGCGCAACCGTTTCATGTATATATGATTCGACCGCGCGCGGCCCGAAGAACGTCTCGCCCAGCCCGACCAGCCCCTGATCCGTATGGATGTGCAGCCACAGCAGATTCGGGAACTCGCCCAGCCTGATCGTCTCGAACCCGGTAATCTTCATGGTATCCGATCCATCCGTTATTCACATAGTACCCAGCCCACCCACAACTCCACTGGGGCCGCCGGCACACAGCGGCAGCTCCGCGCGAACCTCCCCGTCTCCGTGTCTCCGTGGTGAAACGTTCTTCTCCCCCCCGATCCCGGAGTTCACTCCTCGAACCACACATTCGACATCCGCGGAATCCGGAACGGCCTGAACCCCTTCACGTTCGACCGCACCGCCTGCACCTTGGTCAGCGAACCGAACGGCAGCACATACGCCTGCTCCAGCGTGCGCTGCTGCATGCGGGCAAACGCCGCCTGGCGCCCCTCGGCTGTCGGCAGCATGTTCATGTCCCGGAAATCCGCCGCCAGCTCCTGATCCTCCTCGCCGGGCTTCGGCGAATAGACCGGGTTGGGCGGCACCAGCACCTGCATGGTCGGGATCGGACCCAGCGACGGCTCCGTTCCCCACCCGGTAAAGAAATAGTTCCACCCGGAATTTGCCTTCTGCCGCATGGCGATGGAGGTCGGCCAGTCCACCACCCGCAACTGCGCGTTCACCCCGATCGCCTTCAGCTCCTCCGCCATCACCAGCGCCGCATTGTACATCGACGTGTAGTCCTTGTTGGTCAGCAGCACGACCGGCTCGTTCTTGTATCCGGCCTGCTCCAGGTACTGCTTCGCCCGCGTCGCATCATGCAGGTTGTAGGTGTCCTTGCCCGCGTCGGAGTAGCTCGGCTGGTTGGGATACTGGAAGCCCACGTTCAGCCGGTAATTCCCATCCGTCGCCGCATCCATGATCTCGTCCATGTTCAGCGCCGTCATCACCGCCTTGCGGAACGCCAGATTGTCCGTCGGCGGCTGCGACAGGTTCGGATAGGCAATCTGGATCCACCAGTTCTGCAACGGGATCAGCGTTATGTTCTTGTCGTTCTTCAGCGTCGCCAGCGATCGTGTCGGCAGGTCCTCCACGCCTTGCAACTCGCCGGTCTGGATGCCGGCCACGCGGGCCTGCGGCTCGGTCACGATACGGAATGTAACCGTATCGAAGCAGGCCTGCTTGTATCCGCCGAAACCGGTCTTGTCCTCGAAATGCGTATTCGGCGCGTAGCCATCAAACCGTTTCACCCGAACCTGGTTGCCCGGCATGTAGTCCACCAGTTGCCACGGCCCGGTGCCGATGATCTTCAACTGCTGCGGCGGATCGTCCTTGTCCTCGGCCGGAATGATCACGATCGGCACGCTGAATGAACTGAGCTGCTCGATGAAAGTCGGCTGCGCCTGCTTCAGATGGATGACGAACGTCTCCGCATCCGGCACCTCCCAGCTCGCCACGTTGTCGAACGTGTTGCGCTGCAGCCCGACCCGCTTGTACCGCTCGAACGAGCCCAGCACGTCCGCCGAAGTCAGTTTCTTCCCGTTATGAAATGTCACTCCCTGGCGCAGCTTGAAGCTGTAAGTCAGCTTGTCCGGCGATTCCGTCAGCGAATCCGCCAGCTCCAGGACGGGACGATCGTTCTCGTCACGCGTCACCAGCGTCTCGAAGATGTTCATGGCGATGTTGCGCGTAGAGATCGCGCTCGACAGCATCATATCCAGGCTGTTGACATTCGCCTCTTGCCCGAAGGTAAAATTGCCGCCCACATGCGGGCATTTGAACGGCGCCGCCGACGCCGGTGCCGCGGCAACACCGGCGATCACGCCGAGCCAGGCAAGCTGCAGCCAGCGCATGACGCCCATCCCCCAATCATGTGATTGCCGATAGTTTCCAGCCGCGCGCCCGCAGCCGTCAAGGCTCGCCGCCAAAACCTACAGCTTCAACTCCACGCACACCGGCACATGATCCGACCCGCGCGGCCAGTCCCGCGCATCCTTCAGCACGATCTGCCGTCGCAGCCTGCCGGTCAGCTCCGGCGACACCCAGATATGATCCAGCCGCCGCCCGCGATCCGATGCACGCCAGTCCCGGTTGCGGTACGACCACCATGTGTAAAGCTTCTGGTCGGCCGGCACGAAATGCCGTACCGCATCCACGAACCCGGCCGCCTGCCACGCCAGCAGCCCCTCCGTCTCGGGCGGCGTATGGCTGACCACGTCCAGCAATTGCCGATGGCTCCACACATCATGCTCCAGCGGCGCGATGTTCAGATCGCCCACCAGCACCGCCCGGCCGACGCCATTGCGAGCCGCAAACCACCTTTGCGTCTCGGCAATGAAATCCAGCTTGTGCCCGTACTTCGCGTTCTGCTCCCGGTCCGGTACATCACCGCCCGCCGGGACATAGAAATTGTGCAGCTCGATCTCGCCGCCCGGCGCGTCCACACGCACCGCCAAATGCCGGCAATCCCCTTTCGCGCACCAGTCGGGCGCAGTGAACATCGGCGCGATCGGCCGGCGCGAAAAAATCGCCACGCCGTTGTAGCCCTTCATGCCGCGAAACGCGACATGCGGATACCCAAGCTGACCCGGCGCATCGTGCGGAAACAGCGCATCGATCACCTTGGTTTCCTGCAGGCAGATCACGTCCGGATCCAGCGCCGCCACCAGCTCTTTCAGCAGCGGCAGGCGCAGCCGCACCGAATTGATGTTCCAGGTAGCTATTCTCACAAACTGGCCTGACCGCGAATCGAAGCCACGGACGATACTAACGCGGCCGCACGATGCAAGCTCCGCCCCGAACCCCAGCAGGGGCTCCGCCCCATTGGCGCTAGGATTAGCTTGACACGGCTCAACTCGGGCTGACCCTGAGGGCGAACGCCACCTGCATCGCCGCGTCTTGACGATTGGCCCAGCGTCGTCGGCCACCTTGCCACTGTGATGGACCTGGACGCCAGTGCGCGCCAGCACAAAGCGCTGCTGCGCAAGCGCGGCGTGCGCAGTGCCGGCGCTCTGGTGCA
>DATDIC010000490.1:0-3013 GCA_036521275.1 Acetobacteraceae bacterium | reverse complement strand
TGAATGCTGGGGGGCTTTCGCAACGGGTCTAATACACAGGATAGTATATATGGCCTCCACCGCAAATATATGGATGGTGGAGGTTGCCACCACATAGTGGAGCGAGGTAACTGCTCACCCCGCCCCGGGCAGCAGTCCGCCGGGTCGTTTGGCTGATATGACAAACCGGACGGTATCGAGCACCGAAGCGCTGTTTGCCTTCGCGGTGCTGACCACGGAGCGGAAGGCGGCATAGGTTTCGGCGCCCCATTCACAGCGGAATCCGTTGGTCACCTTTCGGAAGATCACGCTGGGCCGCAGATGCCGTTCGGAGACGTTGTTGGTGTAGGGCACTGCCCGATGGGTCATGAACACGAACAGATGCGTCCGGTTGGCGAGTATGCGCTTGTGCAGTTTGCGGCCTGGATCACCGACAGGGATCGCCGCCATGATCCGGTCAAGCCGGCGATCGAGGTCGTAGAGATATTGCTTCAGGGTGGCGTCCTTGAGCGTCTTGCGCCGCCGCCCGATTGCCATGGCACGCAGCAACAGCCACCTGAACGGCGCACTGAAGGCCGTATCGCCGCACTCGATGGCGTATTTCGCGTCGCGCAACAGATGTGCCAGACAGACCTGCCATTGAATGCCATGGCCCCGCTGGCTACCCAGCATGTCCGACACCCACACCAGCGGTTGAATATCGCCGAACAGCGCGGCGACGACGGCTTTGCCACGGCTGGGTTGGATCACATGCAGTGCGGCCAGCGTGCCGATGAACACCCATTCCCACCAGTTCTTGCCCTTGACCCGCACCGAGGTCTCGTCGGAACAGACAACGGGGCTGCTCAGAACGACTTTCTCGATCGCCGCCGTGGCCTCCAGCAGCGGTTCGCGCGCACGCGCCAGGATGTTGCTGATCGCGCCCTCGCTGATCGACAGCGAGAACAGTTCGCTCATCAACAGAGCCAGCCGCTCCATGCCGATGGCATGGCCATAATGCAGATAGACCACCATCGCGGCGATGGACGGACCGAACGGCGAACCCTGCTCCAGACCGAGCGGGGCTGGGGCGGTCACCCGCACGCCGCAACAGGCGCAGCGGCCGCCGAACAGGCGTATCTGAGTGACATCCGGCCGGACAGGCGGCAACTCAATCCGCTCGTAAACCTGTTGCGGGGTCTGCGACACATCGGGGAACACGGCCTCGCACTTCGGACAGACGGATAGTCGCCGGTCGATCACCCGGTCGGGATTCGGATGCAGCGTCCGCCCGACACCGGGGCGGCACTTGCGCGGCGGGCGGGCAGCATCGGATGACGGCTCGTCTGACTTCTGACCTTGCGAGGGAGGCTTTGATGAATTGCGCGGTGTCTTCGGTGGCCGGGTTAATTCATTCAGCCGCGTCTCCAGGGCGGCTATACGGGCGTCCGCCAACGCCAACCGCGCGCTCAGCGCTGCGATCAGCGCGTCCTTCTCGGCATGGCTTAGACCGGGACGGGTGGGGAGGAGCGGCACCCCGCGTTTAGAATCGAATGGTCCGTAATCGCGTCAAGTATTTTCTGAGGCCGAGGCAACCGCCAATGGACGTATGCCGACGGATGCGGCAAATCGCGGGGAGCCACCCAGGGTGAGCAATTACAAAAATAGTATCTGCTCAACCCGTCTGAATGACAGATTGGCCGTCTAGGACCGCACAAATTGCCTGATACGCGTTCGTTCCCTGTCGTGCGGCGGTACCCACGACGGAGCGAACGCCAGCGAACAGATCAGCGCCCCACTTCGAACGGAAGCCGCCGGTAACCTTGCGGTATGTGGCTGTGGGCCGCAATTCCCTCTCGCTGCCATTGTTGTCCGGCGGAGTGTCGGGATGCTCCAGGAAAGTGAACAGATGGCTTCGCACCTTGCCGTAACGTTTTCGCAGCCGCCTGCCATGACTGTTGGTCGGTGCCAGAACCATGATCGCGTTCAACGCGTGATCCAGCCTTCGCAGATGACTGCGCCGGGTGCTCTCGGCCAGGCTTTTGCGCCGACGCGCCAGCACGACCGCCCGTAGCAGCAGCGCCTTCATCTGCGGAGCGAAGATCGTATCGCCCGCCTCGATGGCGTATTTGCAGTCACGCAGTTGATGCGCCAGACAGACCTGCCAGAGATCGGCGTGCCCCTGCTGCGCGCCATAGAGGTCGGACACCCAGATGCTGGGCCGATGACCCGCCATCGTCTCGGTGGCCACGCTGGTGGCGCGGCTGTTGCGCACGACGTGGATCACCACCTGATCGTTCTGAAACACCCAGTTCCAATAAGTGTGCCCATCAATGCGCACCGAGGTCTCATCGCAGCCGACGATCCGTGAGCGGCGCAACCGGGCGAGAATGGCCATCACTTCGCTATCGAAACACGGTTTGGCACGCTTCAACATCGCATCCAGCGCGCCCTCGCTGATCTGGAGTGCATGGAGGTGCAGGAACAACTGGCTCAGACGGCGGTAGCTGATCGCGTGGGTGAACCGCAGGTAGAGCGCCAGTGCCACGATATGCACGCTGAACGGCGAGCCGTTTTCGAGGCCCGCCGGGATCGCCGCCAGGGTGACGCCGCCGCAGCACGGGCAATGCCCAGCATAGCGTTCTACCCGGGTCACCAGGGGGCGTACCGCGGGCAGGTCGATCTTGTCGTAACGACCGTGCAGCACCTGATCGGCGTCTGTCAGCGCGGCCCGGCAATGGGCACAGGCCATGGGCTTGGCGGTCACCGCCTCGTCAGGATCGCAGGCCAAGGGGCGACCGCCGCCTTTGCGGCCAAGGCTACCCGGGCGCGGCCCAACACGCTTGGCGTTCTCCGGCTTGTTCGGTTTCTGCCCCTTCGATGGCGGCAGGCTGGAATTATCCGGGGTCGTCCCGGGCTCGCCGAGCCTTGCTTCAAGCCCCGCAACCCGCGCCGTCAGGCTCTGCACCTGCGCCCAAAGCGCCCGGATCAGCGCGTCCTTTTCGGCGTGGCTCAGGTGGTTGAGGTCGGGAAGCTCGGGCACGCCCTCGTTTAG
>DATDIC010000489.1:0-2675 GCA_036521275.1 Acetobacteraceae bacterium | reverse complement strand
CTGGTTATCGGGCTGCTGATCGGCATCGGCCTGCTGTCCAAATCATCCATTCTGAACGCGCCCCTGCGCGCGCTGATCGAGCTGTTCCGCTGCACACCACTGCTGGTGCAGCTCGTGTGGTTCTACTACGCGCTTCCGGTTCTGCTCAGCGTGCAAATTCCGGCGAATGCGGCAGCGGTAGCGGTGCTTTCATTCTATACCGGAGCCTTCTACGCCGAGATCTTTCGCGGCGGGATCGTCTCCATCGAGAGTGGGCAATGGGATGCCGCGCGCGCTCTTGGCTTGCCGCCGTGGGTGATGATGCGGCGGGTCATTCTTCCCCAGGCGGTGCGCCGCATGCTCCCCCCGTTCGTGAACCAGTCGATCACGCAGCTCAAGAATACCGCCCTCGTGTCCACCATCGCCGTGCCCGACCTGCTGTATCAGGGCACGCTGATAACCGCCGATACGTATCGTCCCCTGGAGGTCTACACAGCGATAGCCGCGATCTATTTCGTTCTGCTGTTTCCAACGACGCAGCTCGCCAACTTCGTGGAGCGCCGGTTCCAACGCACGTGAGCGCAGTGGGTTCGAATAAGCGTCACCGCGCGGCTCTTCGGCACTCGACGCTTCCTTCGGCACGAACAGGCCGATTCACTCCCGCCGTCCCCGCTCTTCCGCCAGCGCCGCCCGCCCGATCATTCCCATCGCCAGGTCGTCCTGTGGCGGCTGAAACAACCCCCCACGCGCGTCGCGGAAATACCGCTCCAGCGGCAGCGCCCGCGTCATGCTGAACCCACCCGCAACCCGCAGCGCCGTCTCCGTCACCGCGCAGGCAGCGTTCGTGCACAGATACTTCGCCGTCGCAATCGCCGCCCCCAACGCGGCCGACGACGCCGAGCCAGCCACCCACGCGCGCGCCGCATCGTGCAGTACCGTGCGCGCCGCATGCAGCCGCACCTGCATGTCGCCGATCCATTGCTGCACATGCGGCGCGCTGCTGATCGGCTTGCCCAGCGCCGAGGGCACGCGGTTGTTGGCGTAATGACACGCCGTATCCAGTGCCGCCTGCCCGATGCCCAAATACACCGCCGCCAGCGGCAGCGCCCATCCGCTGACGCCCTGCGGTCGCCGCTCGCCACCCACCTTCACCCGCTCCACGATGCGCCGCTCCGGCACGAACACCTGCTCATAGTTGACGGCGTAATTACCACACCCGCGCAGACCCAGCGCTCCGCTCCACGTATCCTCGATGCTCAGCCCACGCGACCCACCCTCCACGATGGCGTTCACCAGCTCGCCCTGCGGCGCGTCCTCACGTGCCGGCAATACCACCGCCGTTGCCATGAACCGCAGCACCGGCGCACCGGTCACGAAAATCTTGCGTCCGCTCAGCAGCCACCCGCCATCCGTGCGCTCCGCCCGCATGCCGGGCAGGCCCCCGCGGGAGATGCTGCCCAGCTCCGCCTCTGTCACGCAGTTGTTCGCCGTCCCGCCTTCACTGGCGATCTTGCTGCACACCTCGCCCAACACCACCTCCGGCCACGCCTGCGAATCCTGCACGCGTCCCAGCAGCGCCAGCATCATGCCAACCACCAGCGCGGTGGAGGCATCACCGCGCGCCAGCACTTCTTGCGCCAGGACCATGTCGAACACGTCCGCCCCGTCGCCGCCGAACGCCCGCGGCAGCGCGAGCCGCAGATATCCCTCCGCATGCAGCTCGCGGTAATTGTCGAACGGAAACGCCGACGTTGGATCATTCTCCGCGGCCCGCTTCGCGAACCGGGCAGCCAGCCCGTCTGCCAGCGCCATGATCTCGTGCTGACGCGGCGAAAATCCGTGCAGTCCCGGCATGTGCATCGTCAGCAGAGCCCCCATCCTTCGCCGCCCTCATAGCAACCTCGATACCGGCCCGGCGAATTTGCCCACGCTTCGGCCGCGGCCGAAGCGTACCGGCGATGCGCCCACCTCCCCGTGCCTATATTACAAGGGCCTATATTACGGGCGAGAGGAACCTTGCTCATGAGCGACGTAACCGACCTCGCCGTTACTGCCGCATTGCTGGGCGATCCGGCGCGGGCGGCAATGTTGCAGGCGCTGATGGACGGCCGCGCCCTGACCGCGAAAGAGCTGGCGTTCGCCGCCCACGTGTCGCCGCAGACCGCCAGCGGCCATCTGGCTCGGCTGACCGAGGCCAGCCTGCTCTCGGTCGCCGCCCAGGGCCGCCATCGCTATTTCCGCCTGGCCTCGCCGGCGGTGGCGGAGATGGTGGAGGCAATCATGGCGGTGGCGTCGCAGACCCGCCCGGAGCCACGCCGCACGGCGTGGAAGGGCGGCGAGGCGCTGCGCACCGCGCGCACCTGCTACGACCACATTGCCGGCCGCCTCGGGGTGGCAATTGCCGACCGACTGATCGAGCGGGAGCACGTCGTTCTCACTGCGGATGGTGGTGAAGTCACCGAATCCGGCCTCGGCTTCCTGGTTGGCTTCGGCGCCGCGCCAGAGCCTGGCAAGCGGATATTCTGCCGCCCCTGCCTGGATTGGAGCGAGCGCCGGCCGCACCTGGCCGGCCGCGTCGGCGCCGCGATCGCCTGCCGTTGCTTCGAGCTCGGCTGGATCACCCGCCTGCGTGACAGCCGCGCGGTGGCGATCACGTCAGCCGGCCACTCCGGGCTTGCCGACACGTTCGGAATCGC
>DATDIC010000488.1:0-2858 GCA_036521275.1 Acetobacteraceae bacterium | reverse complement strand
CGATCACGAACAGCGACAGCGGCAGGTAGATCGTCACCAGTTTCCTGGGGCCCGAATCCCACGACAGCCGCTCCGGCACATCGATAGTGCGCCCGGCGATAGCCTCCACCTCGGCCGGTGCGGAAGGAGCGAGCGTGTCAGTCATTGTCGGACCCCTGCTGCCATTTGCGTTGCCCGACGCCGAAGAAGCACAGCAACGTGGCACCTATCAGGAACGGGATCATCGACACGGCGATCGCCGCACCCTCGCCAAGTTCCGATCCCGGGATGGCGCGCTGGAACGCCAGCGTGGCCATCAGATGCGTCGTGTTGAACGGACCGCCGCGGGTGATCGCATAGACCAACTGGAAGTCGGAGAAGGTGAACAGCACCGACAGGGTCAGCGCCACCGACAGGATCGGCATCAGCAGCGGCACGGTGATGCGGCGGAACTTCTGCCAGGCGCTGGCGCCGTCGAGCAATGCCGCCTCGTACAGCGAGGGCGAGATGGTTTGCAGCCCGGCCAGCAAGGTGATGGCAACGAACGGGATACCGCGCCAGATGTTCGCAACGACCAGCGAACCGCGCGCGTTCCATGGCGTGCCGAGGAAGTCGATATAGGTGCTGCGCAGATGCAGCAGGTTCACCAGCACGTAGGAGACAATCGAGAATTGCGGATCGTAGATCCACCACCAGGCGATGGCCGACAGCACCGTGGGCACGATCCAGGGCAGCAGCACGATCGCGCGGATGAACGCCTTGAACGGGATGTTGTGGTTCAGCAGCATCGCGAGCCACAGGCCGAGCAAGAATTTGCCGATCGTGGCGACGACCGTGTACATGATGGTATTGGTCACCGACATCCAGAACACCGGGTCCTGGCTCAGTGAAACGAAGTTGTCGAGTCCGATGAACTGGCCGGGCTGGCCGATGGTGGAATCGGTGAGCGACAGCCACAGGCCGAGGCCCAACGGATAGGTCAGGAACACGACCAGCAGCCCGACGGTGGGCAGCAGGCACAACGCGACCAGGAACGCCTTGTTGTCGAACAGCCTGGCAAGCCAGCTTTCCGTGCGGTCCGGCACCCACCGGGCGGCGGCGTCAACGGTCGTACTCATCGATCCTCCCTCGGGACCGTGTCCCGCAAACGCCGCGGGGACGCTGGTGCCGCCCCCGCTGTTGTGCCGCTGCCCTTCGGATGCCGCCGGCAGACGTGGCGCGGCCGGCGGCGCGCATCCGTCCGGCTCAGCTCTTGTAATACCGCTCCGCTTGCTTCGCAGCCAGCTTCGCCGCCCCCTCCGGCGTGGCATTGCCGCTGACGACCGAGGCGAACATGTCGACGATGGTGTAGTTCGCCGCCACAGCGCTGGACGCGGGCGTGATCGGACCCTTGAAGCCGTCGTAATATTTTGAATCCATCGCCTCCGCAAATGGCGCGAGCTTCGGATCCTGGGTCCAGAACTTCATCTTGGCGTACGCCTTCAGCGGCTCCGACCAATAGCCGATGCAGTTGGACAGCCAGGGGCCGTACTGTTCCTTCTCCATCATGAAGCGAATGTAGTCCTTCGCCGCATTGGGATACTTGGTGTGCTTGAACACCATGGCATTGAGCGGTGTGGCCGACTGCACGTTGGTCGTCGACACGCCACGGGGCTGCAGCTTGTGCTCTGTATCCGCCGCGATCGCCTGGACCGCCGGATCAGGCGAGGTCTTGCAGGTGTAGTAGATCGACACACCGTTGAACGTCAGCCCGATCTGGCCCGACTGATAGGCCTTGTTGTTCCCGGAATCGTTCCACGAGAGCGTGCCGGGGATCAGCGTCTTCTGCAACTCGGTGGCGTATTTCAGCGCCGCGATCGTCTCCTTCGAATTGATCGCGATCTTGCCCGCCGGGTCCACCAGAAAGGCGCCATGCGTCCATAGCAGCCAGGAGGCGTAGCCGTTGGCGTCGCCGAGCGCATGGCCCAACGAGAACCCCGCCGGATGGCCGATCTTATGCAGGCCCTGACAGAGCTTCAGGAAACCGTCCATGTCGTCGGGGACGGTTTCGAATCCCGCCTGCTTGATCCAGGAGGAGCGGTACACGGTCGGTCCGGTGCCCCCGCCGACCGGAATGGAGATCCAGGTCTTGGTACCCCATTTCTTGCCGTACAGCTCGGCCAGCTTGAACCAACCGCCGTATTTCGCGCCGAGATAGTCGGCGAGATCGGTCATGTCGTGAATCTTCGAGGCATAGATCTGCGGATCGGAGCTGAAGCCGACGATGATGTCGGGACCGGCGCCGGTATTCGCGGTGACTGCTTCCTGCGGGCGCATGTCTTCCCAGCTCAGGTAGTCGGTCTTCACCTCGATGCCGGTGGCCTGGGTGTATTTCTTGGTGTTGATATCCCAGTAGGCCTGATCGGGATCGATGAACTTCGCCGGGCGGAGCACGTGCAGCGCAGCACCCTTTTCAAGCTTGTAGTCAAGCGGCTTGACGTTGGCGGTCGCCACATCGTCAACCTCGGCGAGGGCGCTGCCTGCGGGAATCGCCGCCGCCCCCAACGCCATGGCGCCAAGTCTCAGTGAGTCGCGCCGCGTGAATTCAGCCATTGTACGTTTCCTCCAACATTCGCAGTCGTCCCCTGGTATGCCGTGTGTTTCCGGTCGTTGGTCGCAGTTTTGCCGGTTTGTCGTAATGGGTAAAGCCGTTACGCGGCTATCCGCTGATCCGTTGGCCGCTGCCGGCGTCGAACAGATGCACCAGGGCCGGGTCGGCGGTGATGTGGATCGTTTCGCCGGGCTTCGCCGCCACACGTTCGCGGAAAGCGCACACGATCGGCGTGCCGGCGTATTCCGCCATCACCTGCGTCTCCGATCCGGTCGGCTCCACCACGTGC
>DATDIC010000487.1:0-2343 GCA_036521275.1 Acetobacteraceae bacterium | reverse complement strand
AGGCTGGCGTTCTCCAGGTTCGCTTGGCGGAAGTCGCAGGCGAACAGGGTCGCGCAGTCGAACCGGCACCCGGCGAGGTTGGCGCCGTAGAAGGACGCGCTGGTGAAGTCGGCGTGCGACAGGTCGTGGCCCGCTAGGTTGAGGCCGGACAGGTCCGTGGCGCTGAGCACTGCGCGGCGCCCGCCCGGACGGGAGTCCCGGAACGCCGCGTGGCGCCAAAGGACCTCGGCAAGCTGCGCCTCAGGGAGTCGCACCAGTTCTCGACGGGTCGGGTCAGCATCCACGCCAGCACATCCGTGCGCCATTGCTCGATCGGCGATTGTGCGACGGCCAGGTTAATGCTTCGTGCAGACGCCGCGCCTCAGCGGGTGAAGAACATCTCGGTCAGCACGTAGTCGAAGGCCAGGATCAAAATCGAGGCACTGACCACGGCTCCGGTGGTGGCGGCGCCCACCCCCTGTGCGCCGCCCCGACTGTTGTAGCCCTGGTAGCAGCCCATCAACGCGATGATGAAGCCGAACACTGCCGCCTTCACCAGACCGGAGACGACGTCCTGGGTCTGCATGAAGTTCATCGTGTTGACCAGATAGGTGTTGGGGTTGAACCCCAGCTTCAGCGTCGAGACGATGAACCCGCCCAGCACCCCCAGCACGTCGGCCACCACTACCAGCGCCGGCAGCGCGATGATCCCCGCCAGCAAGCGCGGCACCACCAGGTATTTTATCGGGTTGGTGGACAGGGTGGCGAGCGCGTCGATCTGGTCCGTGACCCGCATGGTGCCGAGCTCGGCCGCCATCGCGGCGCCGATGCGCCCCGCCACCATGAGCCCCGCCAGCACCGGCCCAAGTTCGCGGGTGATCGACAGCACAACGATATTGGGGATGGCACTCTCGGCGGAGTAGCGGGAAAACCCGGTATAGGACTGCAACGCCAGCACCATCCCGGTGAACACCGCGGTCAGCGCCACCACCGGCAGGCTGAAATAGCCCATCTCCAGCAAGGCGCGGCCGAACAGCAGGCCGAAGAACGGCGGGCGCACGGCATGCGACAGCCCGGTGCCGGCAAAGACCGCCAGCGCGCCGGTGCCGCGGGCGGCGCCGATCACGCCGCGGCCGATCGCCGCCAGGAAGTCCAGCAACGGGTTCACGCGGGATGGTAAATGCGATGGAAGCGGCGGCCGAGCGAGGTCAGCACCTCGTAGCCGTTGGTGCCCGCGGCAAGCGCCACATCGTCGGGGGTCTGGGCCGGCCCCAGCAGCTCAAGCCAGCGTCCCGGCTGCGCCGCGGGAAGGTCGGTCACGTCGAATGTCGTCAGGTCCATGGAGACACGCCCTACCAGCGGCACGGGGGTGCCGTCAAAGAACGCGCGGCCGCGACCGGACAGGCTGCGCGGCCAGCCGTCCGCATAGCCCACGCCAGCGGTGGCGACGCGAGACGGGCGCGCCGCGCACCATGTGGCGTTGTAGCCCACTGTGTCCCCCGGATTCACGTCGCGCACCGCCAGGATACGGGCGCGGAGCACTACCGGCTGGTGCATCGGGTTCGGCCGGCCGGGGGTGGGGTTGATGCCGTACAGCGCCGCCCCAGGACGGGCAAGATCGGAGCCCCAGCCGGCGCCAAGAAAGATGCCGGACGAGTTGGCGAAACTGCGCAGCGCCGGCGGCAGCCCAGCACACGCCGCGGCGAAGCGCTGGCGCTGGTGCTCGTTGGTGGGGTCGTCGGGCGATTCGGACGCCACCAGATGGGTCATCACGTAGCGCAGGTCGATGCCCGCCAGCCGGCCGTGGTCGGCCTGCAGCGCCGCCAGTTCGCGCGGGTCCAGCCCCAGCCGCGCCATGCCGGTGTCGATATGCAGCAGCGCCGGCAGCGCTCGCCCGAGGCGCCGCGCGGTCGCGGCCCAGGCGTCCAGCTCGGCGAGCGAGTTCAGTACGGGCGTAAGATCGTAGGCGGCGTAATCGGGTTCGGAACCGGAGAGCAAACCACCCAGCACAGAGAGCATTGCGCCGGGGAGGCGATCGCGGATGGCCAGCGCTTCCTCGGGCAGCGCGACGAAGAAGTGGCGGCAGCCAGCAGCGTGCAGCGCGGGGGCTACTTCGCTCGCACCAAGGCCGTAGGCGTCCGCCTTCACCACACCAGCGACAGGGCCGGACGGATGGTGCCGGCAGAGCAGGCGCCAGTTGGCAACAATGGCGCCGAGATCAATGTCCAGCTCTGAAAACCTCTCCCGCTTCGCGGGAGAGGTCGAGGTGCGGAGCACCGAGGGTGAGGGCGATCGGGTCGGCACGCTACCCCCTTAGCCAGTGCCTCATGCCGACCTCTCCCGTAGCGCGGGCAAGGTCTTGCT
>DATDIC010000486.1:0-3450 GCA_036521275.1 Acetobacteraceae bacterium | reverse complement strand
CGCACCATCTCGGGCGGCACGATGATGCCATGGCCAGCGCACGGGCGAATATCGAGGCGTGGGGACGGGAGATCGGACAGGGTGGGCTGGATGCCGTGGTGGTCAATACGTCGGGCTGTGGCACGATGGTGAAGGATTACGGTTTCCTGTTCCGCACCGCGGCGGACCCGTTGCGCCGTCGTGCCGAGCAGATCGCTGCGCTTGCCAAGGACATCAGCGAATTCCTGGTCCACCTGGGCTATGCGCCCACGCGCGCGCCGCCGGGGCTGACGGTGGCTTATCACTCGGCGTGCAGCTTGCAGCACGGCCAACAGGTCACCGCCGAGCCGAAGGCGCTGCTCCAAAAAGCCGGCTTCACGGTGGTCGAGCCGCACGAGCCGCATATCTGCTGCGGCTCCGCCGGCACATACAACCTGCTGCAGCCGGAGATCGCGGGTCGGCTGCGTGACCGCAAGCTGGCGAACCTGCGCGCGACCCGACCGGACCTGATCGCCGCCGGGAATATCGGCTGCATCACTCAGCTTTCCGGCGGCGGACTGCCGACGGTGCACACGGTCGAGTTGCTCGACTGGATGGCCGGCGGCCCACCGCCCGCCGTACTGAACATTCCGGCGAGGCACGCTGCATGAGGCTTGCCGGACAGTGTGGGGCGCCCCCACCATCAGGCATGCGATATGCCCTGATGATCCTGCTGCTGCTGACCGCCCCCGCCTTGGCAGACAGTCCCGTCACGCAAAAGCAGGCCCAGATCAATGGAATGCTGGATGCCCTGAAGGGAGCGACGAGCGAGGAGTCCGCCGCTGCGTTGGAAGCGCACCTGACTGAGCTATGGCTGAACGCGGGCACCCCCGCAGTCACCCTGCTGATGAGCCGCGGCCTGCGCGAACTGCGGGCGGGGGACAATAGCAGCGCGATCGAGGATTTCGGCGATGCGGTGACGCTGCAGCCGAATCTTGCCGAGGGATATCGCCAGCTCGCGATTGCCCGCTACGCGGCCGGCGATACCAAGGGGGCGATCGAGGCGCTTGCCCTGGCGGTCCAGCACGAGCCGCGCGACTTCCTTGCGTTCAAGACGCTGACGGACATTTCGGAAGCGCGGCAGGACTGGAAAGCCGCATACGAAGCTTGGCAGAAGGTGCTGGCGATTGATCCGAAAACACCGGGTGCCGAGCAGCGGCTGAAACATTTGCAGCAGCAAGCATTCGGGCAGGAAACGTAGGAATCGCCTGCGAACACACGCATCACGGCAACTCATACCCGATGGCGGCTTCCGCGGCGAGCGTCCGCTGCACGGCGGGACGCGCCATCATGCGCTGATAATGGCCAACGAGATGGGGCAGCGAGCCGGGCGCCACCGGCAAGCTGTTGCCGAACCGCCAATAGAGACGGAACAGGTGGATATCGACGATCGAATAGGTCCCGAGCGCCCACTCGTGGGCCCCCAGGCGCTGGTCGGCGAGCGTGAAAACCTCGGCGGCTCGCTCCGGACCCTGTCGGCGCGCGGGATGAATGGTTGCCGCGATAAACGACATCCATGAAATCGCCTGTGCCTCCGCCTCCATGTCGCCGGCCGGCAGCAAAGCGGCGGCGGGGAACCGGCGTGCCAGATAGAACAGGATCGCGGCAACTTCCGCGAGCGGACGGCCGTCGATCAGCAGTAGCGGCACCTTGCCTTCCGGATTGAGCGCGAGGAAGTCGGGGCGACGCTGTTCCTTGCGCGAAAACGAGATCCATCGCGCGTCGAATGGGGCACCGATCTCCTGCAGTGCGATGTGCGGCGCCATCGAGCTAGATCCAGGCGCCAAATAGAGCGTCAGCATGCCGCAGATCCTCCGCCGGTCCACGCGCCAGCGCCAAGCATCGCATAAGGGGAGATTTGGGAATAGCGGAGAAGGAACGGAAGCCGGCCGAGCCGGCCTCCGCAGATTTGGAACAGAGTCGATCAGCCGTTGGTCTTCGCGTTATTGGCCTGGTTGGTGTTGGTATTGCCGGGGGGCACTGCCGCCGGCGCTCCTGGCGCCGCCCGGTTCCCGAGCACGCCATTGCCGCTTCCGGGAGGATTATTGTTGTTGTTGCTGGCGTAATTCGACGCGTTATACTCGAATTTAGGCATAGTATCCAACTGTGCCTGCGTCATGTTCGGCAGCACCATCTTGTCGTGGGACACCTGCTTCGCATCCCCGAATATGAAGTTCTTGAACGGGACTGCCACCTTCTGCTTATCGGTGGAAATCACCGCCCAAACGCCATTGTCTTTGCCGATCAGCACTTCGTCGATCGAGCCGATCTTCTGGTTTTGATCGTTGTAAACGTCCGTGCCGATCACCTTTCCGGCGCGCGCTGTACCATTATCAGCCAGATCGGCGTTGCGCTGCGACGGATGCATGCTCGCGGTCGCGCCCGCATTGTCGCCAGTGTTGTTGTGGATCGGCAACTCGGTGCCGCTATAGCCGCCGGCGCCGGTTGCGTTCATCGACTGGTCGGCCGGCGCGGAGGTGCTTGTTGCGGCGGCGTTGTTGTTATCGGCATTGGCGGGGTTGGGGGTGGTGGCGGCGAGCGCCAAACCTGGCAATGCGAACAGCGATGCGGCGATCGCCGCGCCCGAAAGAGATATGTGCTTCATGTGCGTGCCTCTTGTGTCTCGTGACCGAGAGCTGATGTCTCGGTCAGCCGGCTCGCGACGGAGCCGAAGCCAGACCTGACGTGCCCTCGTAACGAGAACAGCCGAGATCGGCCGGCGTTCGCCGGACCCTCCGGCTTTTGATTCATTCCGCCGATTGGCGCCGTCTATTTGGCCACCAGCCGAAGCCGCCGCCGCCGTTCGCCCGGCGAGGCCGTGTCGGGAAAGCCAAGCGGCAGAAGGGGTGCATCGTCCGGCATCGTCTCTGCTTCCGGTTCCGGAAGGTCCCGACGGCCCAGATAGTTCGCCGCCAGATGGCGGAACACGTAATCGAGAACCGAAGAGGCCCGGCCGACGCCGGGATCTCCTTCCACTGCGCCGGCGGCGCCAAATCGGGTGAGGGTGAAGGCGTCCACAAATTCCGCCAGCGGCACCCCGTGTTGCAGGCCGAGGCTGACGGCAACGCAGAAACTGTCCATCAGCCCGCGAAATGCGGGGCTTTCCTTGTGCAGCGACAGGGAGAGCTCGCCCAGGCTGCCGTCGGCGTATTCGCCGGTACGAAGATAGAGCTTGTGGCCGCCGACCGCGGCTTTCTGCGTATAACCGGTTCTGCGGTCGGGCAGCTCGCGACGGTCTCCGGCGGGAAGGGGTGTAGGCGCCGGTTCCGGCCTCGCCGGCGCGGCGTGCAGGAACGGTACCACCGCATCATGCATGGCAATGTACGCGGCGAACGCGATGGGCGGCAGTGGGTTCTGACCCGCCAATAGGCGAGCCAGCGCCTGGTCGGCGCTGAGGCCGACTGCGGTTAGGGAGGCGCGCGCGGTGCGCGA
>DATDIC010000485.1:0-4636 GCA_036521275.1 Acetobacteraceae bacterium | reverse complement strand
GTAGCCGGTGATAAACAAGACTTTCAGGTCCGGGCGACGCACCCGCGCAGCGTCGGCGATCTGGCGACCATTCATGCCTCCTGGCAGCCCGACATCGGTGATCAGCAGGTCTATGCGCGCATTGGATTGCAGCAGGTTGAGGCCGGAAGTGCCGTCCGCCGCCTCTATCGCTGCGTAGCCAAGCTCTTGCAGGACTTCCGTCACCAGCATACGCACAGCCTCGTCGTCGTCGACAATCAATACCGTCTCGCCGGCCTGAGCGCGTGGCGCTTCGGTTAGTTGGGCCGGCAGACTCTCCGCATCCTCTTCGCCCGCGTGCCGGGGCAGGTAAATCCGCATGGTCGTCCCCTTGCCGACCTCCGAATAAATCCGCACCTGACCGCCCGATTGCTTGGCAAAGCCGTAGGTCATGGACAGACCAAGGCCTGTGCCCTGTCCCATCGGCTTAGTGGTGTAGAACGGGTCGAATGCACGCTCGATCACGTCCGGCGCCATGCCGGTGCCGGTATCGGTCACGCAAACCATCACGTATTGGCCTGCTGCCATATCCTGTTCACGTGCTGCGCGTCCGTCCAGAGAGGTATTCACCGTCTCGATGGTAAGCCTCCCCCCGTCAGGCATCGCATCCCTTGCATTGATGCAAAGATTGAGAACGGCATTCTCAAGCTGGCTCGCATCGCAGAGCGTGATCCACAGATCTTCGGTAAGGACCGTTTCGACCTTAATAGAGGGGCCTACCGTGCGCCTGACCAGATCCTCCATACCTTCGATGAGGCGGTTAGCGTTGGTTGGCTTGGGATCGAGCGTCTGGCGACGGGAGAAGGCGAGCAAACGATGCGTCAGTGCCGCGGCCCTCTTAGAGGCCCCTTGGGCCGCTGTGATAAACCGATCGACGTCTGTTAGCTGCCCGTGGGCGAGGCGCGTCTGGAGGATTTCCAGGCTGCCGCTGATGCCCGTGAGCAGGTTATTGAAATCGTGCGCCACGCCGCCGGTGAGCTGACCAAGGGCGTCCAGCTTTTGCGACTGGCGCAACTGGTCTTCCGATGCCTGCAGTTCGCGCGTCCGTTCCTCGATGCGCCGCTCCAGCGTATCGTTCAGCTCGCGCAGCTCACCCTCAACACGCTTCTGTTCGGTGATGTCGCGCGAGACGGCGAGAAGCTTTTCCGGCCGCCCGTTCGCGCCCGGGATGGCGGTGACCTGCACGTCCCAGCATTTGCGCGCGCCCTTCATCGTGGCGGCGAAACCCTGGAAGCGGGCGCTTGCGCCGGCCTTTGCAGTCTCAATCGCGGCCCAAGCCTCTTCCTGTCCCTCGGAAGGCCAGAAGTCCGGCCATGGGCAACCCCGAATAGCGTTGAAGTCGCTTACCTCCATGATGCGCAAACCGCCCTCGTTCATGAATTCGAGCTTCGCGTCGAGGTCGAGCACCTTGATGCAGTCGCCAGAGGAGGCAAGCACGCTGTGCAGAAATTCTGCGTCCGACCGTTGAGCCTCGGCAGCTTGCCGCTGGTCCGTGCGGTCCCGCAGGATCTTGAGGAAGCCTTGTGGGCTTCCGTTCTCGTCTTTCAGCGGCATCATCTCGCCGCTTGCCCAAAAGCAGGTCCCGTTTTTTTTCCGGTGCCACCGCTCGTCGTTGCCGCGCCCATGATCCAGAGCACTCTGCATTTCGGCGAGCTGAGTGCCTTTCTGTCGATCTTGCAACGTGAAAAACACGCTGGCCGGTTGACCGATCATCTCCTCTTCGGTCCAGCCGAGGATGCGGTGCGCGCCCTCATTCCACGAGGTCACCAGCCCGTCGAGGTCCATTGCGATGATGGCATAGTCTGTTGCACTATCGAGCAGCGCTTCCAGGAGGCGCGTCCGGTCGAATTTCACCGGTTCGTGAGTAGAACTATCCGTCATGAACTGACCAAACAGCGATGTATGCTGAAGTCAAATCAACTGCGGTTGCGAGCAACCCCATCTATATCTTGACCGCGACACCGCGACGCGAACCAGGAGCATCGCCCGATGGGTGGGAGGCGCAACGGGCCGCGCACCGCCCCGCCGTCGCCGACGGCAAGGCAACGAAGCCGCTGCGCTAGCCAGTCAGCGCACGAGCATGCGCTACGGCATGGAGCTGGCTTCCTTAAAAAGATGCTGCCGGGAGGGAGTTGTGCGACTGGCGGTTTGCCAGACGTAACGAGCAGCGCGATATGGGGCCATATTTCCGCCACGTAGCACGCGAGCGCATGGCCACTCATCTGGCCGGGCATATGGATGTCAGTGAAGAGGAGGTGGATTATGGCCGCTCGCGATCTAAGGTGACCCAAGGCTTCTTCCGCATGCTCCGCTTCCATCACCTCAAATCCTGCGTCGCGCATCGCGTCCGCGACCAAAAACCGGATGAGGGGTTCGTCTTCGGCTAGGACGACTTTTTTCGATTCCTTCATTGCGGGTAAATGGTAACATTGGGATGCAGTTCCTTCCGGTATCGATCACTTTATCGGTCATGACGGAGGTGCTGGCGAGAGGCAGCCGCTCGACGTTTCCCGCCTCTGCGACCCGGTGATGATGTCGGCCGGACGGCTCCTGATTCGTGCTCCCCCGCAAGCGCACGCGGTGGTGGTTTGAAACAGACAGCTGCTCGTCCTTTCACTGCCGGCAGTGAACCGCCCCGGACGGGGATGCGAGGCAAAAGGTCGCCCTCGCGCGGCGGCCCAGTGCGGATCCTTAGGAGTGAGCCAGTGCCAAGAATACGGCCGATACGAGATCAGTTCACGGCCCCTCTGCATCTTGTCTGCCCGCATTGCCGGCATGAATTCGACTGAGACCAGGCGTGGCTCCAGCGAAACCGCCACTCCATCTCTTGCCCGACATGCGGGCGGCTCGTCGCCAAGAGCTACGAAGAAATCCTCCGGCGGCGGGCGGAACAGGTCGCTGGTTTAGCAACCCCAGAAGTGGCCCGACGGATAGTTAGAGGGGACGCCCCCCGGATCAATCCACCTCCAAATGTTGCCAAATCGATTGGCGATCCGATAACGCAGCCGTCACAATCAAACCCTGGAAATTCGCCGTATTCAGCCACGAAGGCGATGCCAGTCGCGTTCATATCTAAACAGATACGGTTGAGGATTGCCCTGGGCTGCCCTCGTTGGTCCACAGGCTTACCCACCGAATTCTCCCAGGACGCTGGGGATATTACAGTCTGTTATCCACGAGCCGCAGTGCAGCAAACTCTGGTTTGGGTTCTGCAAGAATAATTCGCGGCCGTTCGCCAGTCGGCGCAGTGAACCGCCCCGGTCGGGAAACTGAGGCGGCTCGCCTGTCAACGCCTCGGAAAGCCACCGAGCGCAGGAAACCTGCGCGCGTCCGCGGTCCCGCGGTAGCCTCGGAATCTACCCCTTCGGCGGGGTCATGCCCGTGTAGATTGAGCCGTGCCAGCGCTCGGTCAAAGAGCCGCACGACCGTGTATGCCGCCGCCACCACGTGTCCTGGAACTTGATGACCGCAGCGACGCGAGGATCACCGATAGTCCCGACATAACTGTCAACCCGCCGATGCCACGGCAGCTCCGGGTAAAGGTGACAAGCCACCTTTCATGTGGCTTTATCCCGCGCAGAGGGATCGATCCACTGCCGAGCGGTCCGGCGCATTGTGTGATGGGCTGGATCGAGGTTGCTGGCGCTTCGAAGCTCGGCCCTGCGTCCACCGCTCCCGCACCGCAATGCCATCGCGCGCTGCACACAGGATCGCGGCGTCTGTGAAGTCTTGACCGTCAAATGGCATCGCTTGGTCCTGACCGCAGGACACACCATCAGTCTGCCGCGCGCAGTCGGGAGGTCCCGCCTCCTAATCAGGAACTGCGACTCGGAAATGGCTGTGTCCACACCGATACGGTAAGCAATTCCACCGTCGGGATGGTCAAGAAGGCGTTTCAGCGACGTCATTTAGGCTTCTCTGCCGTGCTGCCGGCGTTGATCCGATGCCGCCGTCATTCGATCAGCCAGCCACGCGTCAGCGGCTTCCTTGGTCGGAAAGCCGGCCGTGACCTGGGTTACGCCGCTCGGGAAGCTGATCTCAACGGCAAAACCGGCCAGCTCGCCTCGTATCACTCTAAAGGTTGTCATTGCCTCTATATGGCGGCGAGCTTCGTCCCACACACGACACTGGTTTGCGGTCGCGGGTAGCGTGCCTTGGACCCCGGGCGTTATGCCGCCAGGGCGAAGCTACGGCAGGGGATTATCCGCCGCTGTTCTGTTTGCCGTCGCGTCGTACGGGGGTGGAACACGCGTCCAAATTTCGACCGCCAGGGCGCTGACGACGACGAAGAACAGCGGCGTGGGGTGCTGAAGTCTCGGACCGACTGTGACGGACTGACCGCCGAGCGAAGCGACTGTTGCGCCCCCACTCGCATCGGACTGCTGGGCATCGGCGGTCGTCGCCATCAGCAGTGCGAGGATGCCGAAAAGAATCGCGCGCGGCGTGTTCATGGCCGAAGGGACCCTAGGTGGTGAGGGATCCCTTCAGAAGTTATCAAGCCGTCAGCGGCCCGCGGTAGTCTCCGAATTTACCTATGCGGCGGGCTTGAATGTTCCAAGCCGTAATCCGCGTCATCTGGCTTCCTTCGCTGTGGGCGAAATCGGCCATTTCCTGCTAA
>DATDIC010000484.1:0-3051 GCA_036521275.1 Acetobacteraceae bacterium | reverse complement strand
GAAGGCGCGGTCGCGGCGCTGACAACGCGCCTCGTGCCGCTGGCCACCGTGCTCACGCCGAACCTGCCGGAGGCAGAGGTGCTGGCCGGCATGGCGATCGGCGATGTGGATGCGATGCGGCAGGCCGCGTCCGTGCTGCTCGGGCTGGGCGCCCGGGCTGTACTGCTGAAAGGCGGCCACCTGGCGGGGGACACCGTGGTCGATCTGCTGGCGAGCGGGGAGGGGATCGAGGCGTTCGCGGCCCCGCGCATCCAATCGCGCAACACGCATGGGACCGGGTGCACGCTGGCGAGCGCCGTGGCGACCGGACTGGCGCAGGGAATGTCGTTGCGGGACTCGGTGTTGCGGGCCCGCGCCTATGTGCGGGCGGCGATCGCGGCGGCGCCGGGGTTCGGCAGCGGGCACGGGCCGATGGATCATGCGGTGACGGTCGATACGGGGCGGCTCGGCTGACAAAGAAGCTTACCGGCTGCGTGTTTGCGTTGCTGAAACCCACCGATCCGCGCATAATTAATGAGTTATATCCACCCGCGAGGACCAAGACTCTTCCAGATCCGTCATGCCCGCGAAAGCGGGCATCCAGGCCACAACCCGCGAAATCCCGAGGGTTCGCCCGGATTCCCGCAATGCGCAGGAATGACGAACCGGGGTCACCCTCAATGCGGTCTGGCATCATCTTGCGTCGCGAGGCAGGCGTGGGTCTGGTTCCATCACCTACGGTGCTGAGCGTCGATCAGATGGGGCGTATCGCGCCGCCGATCTTCACCTCGGTCGGGCGCGGCGGAGCCAACGCGGCCGGCGACGTATTCGTGGTGCAGTCGCTGCTGAACGACCGGCTGCCACAGCCGCACGCCCCGGTGCCAGTCACCGGCGTGGAGGACATCGGCACCACGCTGGCGATCGAAGCCTACCAGGCCGTCGTCATGAAAATGACGCCGCCGACCGGGCGCGTCGATCCTGGCAGCCCGACCTATTACTCACTCGCCGCGCGTCCGTTGGTGGAGAATTTGCCGCCGCCCTCGGTCGGCCGGTTCGGCGAAATCCCGCCCGACGTGATCGCCAGCGCGGTCGCGTCGGAGAAACGCTGGGACGTGCCAGCATCCGTCACGCTCGCGCAATGGGCGGTGGAAAGCGCCTGGGGCGCTTCCATGCCCCCCGGCAGCAACAACCCATTCGGGATCAAGGCGGTGGCCGACCAGCCGGCGGTGGACAGCCCAACCCGCGAGGTGCTCAACGGCCAGAACGTGACGGTGACGGCAAAATTCCGCGTATTCGACTCCCTATCGCAAGCGTTCGACGAACATGGCCGTCTGCTGGCGACCTCACCAGCGTACAAAACGGCGATGAAACAGGCGAGCAACGCGGAAGCCTTTGCCGACGCCCTGACCGGGGTCTATGCGACAGATCCGAACTACGGCCTCACGCTGAAATGGGTGATAGAGAATTACGGGCTGACCCGATACGATCGGTAGGGCAGGGCAGGTATTGCCGGTCATCCGGAAGGAAAGGGTCGTGAGCGACAACCCATTTTCCGAACCTGCGCACGAGGACCGTACGATCATCCGTCCGGCGCCGGGCGGACGGCGGGCTGCGACCAATGCATCGCCGACCGCCGCGCCCCCCGTGGCTCGCGCGGCGCCTGCCACCCGATCCCTGGACCCCGCACCCGAGCCCGCCACCACGCCGGCGATCACCCTGTCACCGCTGACCGAAGCGGCATCGACCTTGTTGCAACTGCTTGCCGGGCTGCGGCAGATGCGCCAGCAGCCCGACCCCGGGCAGTTGCGCGACAGTGTCATCCGCGAACTGCGCGCGTTCGAGCTTCGGGCGCGCGAGGCGGGCATCAAGATGGACCTGTTGCGTCCAGCCCATTACGCGCTGTGTGCGAGCATCGATGATGTCGTCCTGAACACGCCGTGGGGTGCCGCCAGTGGCTGGAACCGCACCTCGCTGGTGACGTCGTTTCACAACCAGGCAGGCGGCACCGACCGCTTCTTCGATCAGCTCGGTGAGCTGCGGAAGAACCCGGAGAAGTTCCTGCCGGTGATCGAGCTGATGTATCTGTGCCTGTCGTTCGGCTTCATGGGACGGTTGCGGCGATCGCCGGATCCGGTCGGCGAGCTGGAGCGGTTGCGCAGCGAGACGCACTCGGTCATCGCGGCGCAGCGGAAAGCGTCCGAACCGGAGCTGTCGCCGCGCTGGAAAGGCATCGCCGCCCCGCCACGCTCTTCCCGCGGCCGGCTGCCGGTATGGGTGGTCTTGGCCGCGGCGGCTGGCGTCTGCGGTGGATTGTTTTTCTGGGTCTCGACCGGGCTCAACGCCCAATCGGACGTTATTCAGGCCGACGTGCTGGCCGCCCCGCCATCCCGCATGCCGCGGCTCACGCGTGCGGCGCTGGTTCAGCCGCTGCCGCCACCTCCTGCGCCGGCGGAACCGAGCGTGCTGGATCGGGTGCGTGGCGCGCTGCAAGCGGATGCGGCGGCTGGACGTGTCAGCGTGCTGGGCTCCGACGCCGTGCCGGTTCTGCGGATTCCGGACCGTGGCATGTTCAGCGCGGGCAGCGCGGTGGTGCAGGCGTCCGCGCTGCCGTTGCTGGAGCGGATCGGCGCCGCCTTGAAGGACCAGCCCGGATCGCTGCGGGTACTGGCGTATACGGACAATCAGCCGATCCGATCAGTGCGGTTTCCCTCCAATTTCCAGCTTTCCGTTGCCCGCGCGCAGGCGGTGCGTGCGGTCATTGCTCGCAGCGTCGGCGACGCGGCGCGGGTCACCGCGGAAGGACGTGCGGATGCGGATCCCATCGCACCCAATACGACCGCCGAAGGCCGCGAACAGAACCGGCGGATCGAGATCGTGCTGCGGCCCGCGAACCAGTGAGCAGAGGCGCGGCACGTGACACTGACCCCTCGTGGCACGCCCCGTCACGCCCGCACCCCGCCCCGTCATGCCCGCACCCCGCCTCGTCATACCCGCACCCCGCCCCGTCATGCCCGCACTTGGTGCGGGCACCCACGACTTTGGTCGGAGTCGAGCGAGAAGTCGTGGATGCCC
>DATDIC010000483.1:0-8645 GCA_036521275.1 Acetobacteraceae bacterium | reverse complement strand
CCGGCCATACGCTGGTGATCGACGGCGGTACGACGGCGGGCACAGTGGCCGGAAAGGACGATTGACCACCGGGTTCGGCCGGTGCCGCGATCTCGGCTTGCAACGCCCGCCACGTGCGGGCGTTTCGCTTCAACAAGAAGCTTTTTCACCGGACAGGAGATCCGCCATGCGGCCTCATGCGCCCTGGATCATCGTCGTGCTGGCAACCGGGCTTGTGCTCCCCGCCCTGGCGGCCGGTCCCACTCCGCAGACGGTGCAGAAATCCGCGCCGAACAATGCCGCCGGACTGTTCCCCCACACCCAGCAGGCGCCGCCCTACGCGGTGTCCGGTGCCAATAACGAGCAGGCCGGCATGACCCACGGGTCGGAACCCAACGCCGGCGCAACCGGGTTCAACGGCTCAGGCGGGGCCGGCAACGGCACCTCCGGCGGCGTGACGCGCTGATCCGGTTCAGCAGTCGCGATCGGCCAGTTGGCCGAGCACGGCTGCTGCCAATGCGCGGGTTATCGCCCGGCCAGCCACCAGCCCGGCATGGTCCAGCCGGGCGGCGGCTTCACGCAGCGCGGCGGGCGTGCGCGGCAGGCGCAGCCTGATCCAGTCCTGCACGCAGGCCGAAACGGCAATCTGACGTTCGCTCAGCAGCCGGGCGAACAGCGCTTGCAACAGCGTGTCCTCGGCTGGACCGATCTCCACCGCCATTGTCGCCCGCAACCGGCTGGCGAGGTCGGGCAGCTCGATCGGCCAGCGTCCGGGTGGCTGGCGGGCCGCCAGCAGCACCGGCAGCCGCGCTTCCGCCGCCGCGTTCAGCGTGTGCAGCAATACCGCCGCGTCCGGCACCGCATCCGCATCGTCGATTGCCAGGCCGGTTGCCGGCATTTCCGCCCGCAGTGCCGCGCCGCACCGATATCGCGCCCCGATGCGCCCGGCCCACAAATGCAGCAGGTGCGTCTTGCCGCAACCCTCCGCGCCCCAGATAGCCAGCCGTCCGCCCGGCCAGTCCTGCGGGCGGGATGACCACGCCAGCGCGTTCTCGTTGGATGCTGCCTGGAGAAGGTCGTCCACGAATTCGGGGCGGTGGACGAACGGCAGTGGAAGCTGGCCTGACTCGCGCACGGCAGCTCAATGACCGATCACGTGGCCCCGGGTCCGGCAAGCCACGCACCGGGTCCGGCGATCAGGCGGTCCAGGCTCCATGCACCGCCGCCGACAAACGCCAGATAGAGAAAAATGAAACAATACAGGACCGCGGCGTCACCGCCATTGACCAGCGGGAAGGGCGATTTCGGCGCATGAAACATGAAATAGCCGAGCGCCATCTCACCGGACATGATGAACGCGGCGGGGCGGGTCAGCAGCCCGATGCAGACCAGCAGGCCGCCGATCGATTCTATCAGGCCGGCGGGCAGCAGCAGTCCCCCCACGTGGCCCGAAAAAGCCACTGGAATTCCGAACAGTTTCGACAACCCGTGTTCCATGAAGCACAACCCTGCCACGAAGCGCAGCAGGCTCAGCATGGTGGCGATCCAGGGGCGTGGAGGCCATATTCGATCGGACACGAAATCGCTCCTGCTCAGCGCTGCGCCGGTGGCGGATCCAGATAGAGTGGGCTTTGCATGTAGCGCCGCAGCCAGAACCGGCACAACACGCCGATCGTCGCTGCTACCGGCACCGCCAGCATCACCCCCAGGAACCCGAACGCGGCTCCGCCGGCAAACAGCGCGAAGATCACCCAGACCGCCGGCAGCTCCACCCGGTCGCCAAGGAACCGGGGATAGATCACATACCCTTCCAGCACCTGCCCCAACACCAGCACGCCGGCGATCCCGATCACGCCACGCCAGCTCGGGAACTGGGCCGTGGCGAGCGCCAGCGCGGTCACGCCGCCGGTGATCGAGCCGACATAGGGAATGAACGACAGCAACCCGGCCGCCAGCCCGACGATCAGCCCAAGGTCCAGCCCGGCAAGGCTGAGGGCCAGCGCGTAGTACAGCGCCAGCAGCACACAGCACAGCGCCTGGCCGCGCACCCAGGCAGACAGGATGCGGTCCACCTCCCGCGCCTGGGCGCGGATGACGTCGGCGTAGCGGCGCGGCAGCCAGCGGTCGATCATCGCCAGCATCCGCGGCCAGTCGCGCAGCAGGTAGAAGGCGACGACCGGCGTGACGACCGCCAAGGTCAGCACGTTGAACAGGGCAAATCCGCCGCTGATCAGCCCGGTCAGCGCGCCGGCCAGGAACGTCAGCATGTTGCCGGCCTGGCTGCTGACCAGGTCCTGCAGCTTGCCGTTGACCACGTCGGAGCCGAAATTCTGCTGCAGATCGGCGACGATCTTGCTCGCCCAATGCTGCAGCAGCGCCACGTATTGCGGGATGCGGCCCAGGAACAGGCCGATCTGCGACAGGATCAGCGGATACAGCAGCAGCGCGAACAGCAGCACCACGGCGATCGTCGCCAGCACCATGATCAGCGCCGCCACCCAGCGCGGCAACCCAAGCCGGTTCAGCCGTGTGGTCGGCGGGTCGAGCACGTAGGCAAGCACGCCGGCGGCCACGAACGGGGCCAGCACGCCGGCAAATAGCTGCAGGACGATCCAGGCCACCACCAACAGGCCGATGCCCAGCGCGATCCGCTGACCGCGCGTTGCCTGGACCCGCGGTGGCGGCTCCGCCGGAGGGGCAGCGATGGTCTGCACCGGCGTATCGGCCGGGGGCGCCGCGTCTGCCGCCGGGTCCACGTCCAGCTCGCTCAGCTCGGTGGGCAACGGCGCGCCCAGGCCTCGGCGGGTCAGCCTCATCGCACCCGCACCGATTTCCAGACATAGGCGGCGCCGGAGGCCAAGGTGCTCGCCGCTACCGCCCAGGTGAGTGCCAGCAGCAGCGGCGCGGCCCCGGGCAGCGCCACCTCAAAGCCGTTCAGGAACAGCGTGACAGCGACCAGCATGATCTGCAGCGTCGTGTTTACCTTTGAAACAAATAATGGCCGGATCGCGACCGGCTGTCCGAGCAGCCCCAGCACGACCACCCCGCCGACGATCACCAGGTCGCGGAACACGACCAGGATCGCCAGCCAGTCCGGCATCTCGTTGACGGCGGCCAGGGTCACATACATGGTGACGAGCAGCGATTTGTCTGCCAATGCGTCGAGCATGGCGCCGACGCCGTTGCCGCCCCCGTTGCGACGGGCGAGCCAGCCATCCACCGCGTCCGAGATGCCGGCCGCGACGAACAGCAGGAACGCGACGCCAAGCCGGCCGCCGATGACCAGCCAGCATGCCAGGGGCACCGCGCACAGCCGGGAAAAGCTGATCGCATTGGGAATCGTCAGCAGCGCCGAGGAAGGCGCCCGTTCCAGATGGCCGCCGTCAGGCACCGCTTGCCTCCGGCGCGGCAAAACCGTCCCGCCGTTGCGCCCAGGTCGGGCCTATGGTTGTTTCCGCCACCTTCCACCCGCCTTGCACGCCCCGGCACCGGAGCGGGAGCCGCGGGGCAAGGCGTAGCCTATCGAGGGGCTCCGTGACCAGTGGACATAACGCAATTCCGGCGCGATCCACCTACCGCGCGGCCGGGGTGGACATCGAGGCAGGCGACGCCCTGGTGGAAGCGATCAAGCCGCTGGCACGTGCCACGGCGCGGTCCGGGGTCATTGGCGGGCTGGGCGGATTCGGTGCGCTGTTCGATCTGAAGGCGGCGGGCTTTGTGGACCCTATTCTGGTCGCGACCACCGATGGTGTCGGCACCAAACTGAAAGTTGCCGTCGAAACCGGCCGGCACGACACGGTCGGCATCGACCTGGTGGCGATGTGCGTCAACGACCTGGTGGTGCAGGGGGCCGAGCCGCTGTTCTTCCTGGACTATTTCGCCGCCGGCCGGATCGAGGTCGATGCGGCGCGCGAGGTGATTGCCGGGATCGCGACCGGCTGCCGGCAAGCCGGCTGTGCCCTGGTGGGCGGCGAGACCGCCGAAATGCCCGGTCTGTACGCGGCAGGCGACTACGATCTTGCCGGGTTTGCGGTAGGAGCGGCAGAACGTGCAGCCTTGCTGCCGCGCGACATTCAGCCCGGCGATGCAATCCTGGGACTGCCCAGTGCCGGCCTGCATTCCAATGGGTTCTCGCTGGTGCGGCGGGTGATTGCGGCCAACGGGCTTGACTGGAGCGAGCCGGCGCCGTTCGGCGATTGTGGCAGCATCGGCGAAGCCGTCATGACGCCCACGCGCATTTACGTATCGACGCTGCTGAAGCTGCATCGCGCCGGCTTGCTGAAGGCCGCGGCACACATCACCGGCGGCGGCTTGCCCGGAAACCTGCCGCGCGTGTTGCCGCCGAACACATCCGCGCTGCTGCACCCGGACTGGCCGGTGCCCCCGGTGTTCGCCTGGCTGGCCCGCACCGGCAACATCGCGCCAGCGGAGATGCTGCGCGTGTTCAACTGCGGTATCGGGATGGCCCTGGTCGTCACCGATGCGACCGCCGCGACCGCCCTGCTGACCGGCGAAGGAGAGACCGTGTTCCGCATCGGAACGGTGATCGCCGGCGATGGTGCGCCGGACTTGCGGATCGATCTGCCGTCTGTCTGGCCGGGCGGCGACAGCGCGTGAAACGGCGACGCGTCGCGGTGCTGATCAGCGGCCGCGGCTCCAATCTTCAGGCGCTGCTCGCGGCGACCCAGGACCCTGATTTTCCAGCCGGCATCGAACTGGTCATTTCCAACCGTCCCGAGGCGGCGGGCCTTGCCTTCGCTGCCGCAGCCGGAGTGGCCGTGTCGGTGATCGCCCATCGCCCGTTCGGCGGCGACCGCGCGGCGCATGAAATCGCCATCGACAGCGCATTGCGTGCCGCCGGGATCGAGATCGTCTGCCTGGCCGGTTATATGCGGCTGCTGACGCGATTCCTGGTGGCGGCGTGGGCCGGCCGGATACTGAACATCCACCCGAGCCTGCTGCCCGCCTTCCCGGGACTAGACACGCACGCCCGCGCGCTCGCTGCCGGCGTGAAGCTGCATGGCTGCACAGTGCACCTGGTGACCCACGCCACCGACGAGGGCCCGATCCTGGCGCAGGCCGCCGTGCCGGTACTGCCCGACGATACGGAAGCGGCTCTCGCGGCGCGCGTGCTGGCGCAAGAGCACCTTATCTACCCGCTGGCACTGCGCCTGCTGGCCGGTGGCGGCCTGCCTCAGCCACCGCCGGCGGGTGCGGCCTTTCGCAACCCCTTGTCGTCGGCTGCAAGCCTGTCATAGAAGCGCAGGTCGAGTATTCGGAACGCAATCGAGATGGCAGAGGATCGTATGGCGCAACGCCCTGTGAGAGTGACCGGCCCGGAGATGGAAGAGGCGTTCCTTGCCGACCGTCAGCGGTTCTGGCTCGGGTTCACCAGCTTCACCTTCTGGTTCGCGGCCTTCATCGTTATCCTGCTGATTCTGATGACCGTTTTCCTGGTGTAGCGGCGCATCGGCGGAACCGGAGCGCAAAGCGGCCCCGGTCCCAGCGCTGCCGTCCCGTGGCGTCCCAAAGCGCCATTGCAGCAGTGATCGGAGCCAGCCGGCCGGCGCGATGTTGCTGTGCCGCGGCGGTGCGATCAGGCAAGCGCCTAGCCGATGCAATTCCTCCAGCCAGTGCGTCTGGGAACGGATTCAGTCACCATCTAAAGGCGCCGCCTCCGCCCCGAGTAGGACATCCGTGATCTTCGGAGAAAAGCGCGCCACTCGGCCATCGACCAGCACCCGCTCAGGGTCGGTTGGATCGCGCTCCGCTTTCGGCAATCCGTAAGCCAGCAATGCGCGGGCACAACCGGCCCAATCGCCATCCGCGACCGGCTCATTCACGGAGGTCCAGGACAGCGTGCCCAGCACATCGCCGCCGTATCCATGCCCCTCGCGCCAGCTCGCGCCATGTGCCAGCAGCAACGCCGTCATTTCCGTGTCACCCCGGAAAACCGCGAGATTGAGAGCCGTCGCATCCCAGTCTCCGCCGCGTTCGGCGATCGGCCAGCCGAGCTCGATCATAAGCCTGGCCGCTGCCGTGGAACCCCAGGCGACCGTATCCGGCAGCAGTCGGAGCTGCGGCCGCGGGAGCGATGCTGGCAGATCCGGGCGCGTTGCCTGGATGCGCCGCGCCTCCGCCACGTCGGCGCGCGCGCAGGCGGCAACAAACTGCTCGTCTTCGGAGAGCGGCTCGGCTGCACCCGCCGCGCGCAGAAGGTCCGCTACATCAGTCAATCCAGCCTGGAGCGCCAGCCGATACGCGCTGATGCCGTCCCGGGTGAGGGCGGAGGGATCGGCGCCGGCGACCAGCAGGGCCTGCACGTGCCGGACCGAGCGCCGCACTGCAATGGCGCGCAATAACGGCGCGCCCCAGAAATCTGTCGGCGGGCCACTGGCCGGTTCGTTCGGGTTGCCGCCGTGCGCAAGCAAAAGTTCGAGCGCGGTGGGGTCCGGTATATCCAGGGCCCGCCGCAGCGCGTTGGTGCCCGTCACCCGCGCCCCGCGCTGCAACAGCAGCCGAGTGCAGTCAGGGTTCTCTAAAGAATGGTACAGCGACTCGCCGTCGTTCGGATCGGCACCTGCTTCCAGCAGCAATTCCGTCATGGCCGGGTCGCGGTTGACTCCGGCAGCCCCGTACAGGGCCGACAGTCTTACCCCGTTATCCGGCGCGACCAGGGAGGCTGGGGGAAACCGATTGCCGATCGTCTGATCCGGCGCGGCACCCATCTGCAGAAGATAGCGGGCACTTCGGCGCAGCCGGTCGCCGAACTCAGGTAGTTGCATTAGTCTAGAATGCGTCACCGCGACAAGAGGCGGCAGGTTGAGCGGTCCGCCGGCCCGATTGACCCATGTCGGGTCGGCCAACGTCGCCCGGCGCAGCGCCTCTTCGTCCCCGGAGGCGCAGGAGGCATAGCTGTCGTCACCCAGGAATTCCGGGGCCTCGCGCAGCAGAAGCGCGGCAACACGCGGCCGCGCGAGATTGAAGCTGCCCGTAACGTCGCCGCCATAAACGAGGGCCATCCAGCGACTGACGCGAGCTGCCTGACCGCTCCGCGCGAGCGATCGCGCCTCAACATAGCTCGCGAGTTCCAGCCATGAGACGAAACCGTATTCGCGTGCAACACAGGATTGGGCGTCGTGCAGGCGGAGGGGGAGCGCGGCTATCTCATGGGCCGGCCGGTTCGCGGCCGACGGAAGGTGTTTGCCGAACCGCACGATGACGTGGGGATCGCCGCTCCGGTAAAGGCGGAGCAGATCCTTGGCCTGCTTCTTCAGGTGTTCGAGATTGGCCCGATCGGGCAACGGCTGCATGTGAGACCTCCGTGCATTGGATTGCCGAAGGCCCGCAACACCGGCTGCACAAAGGCTCTAACCGCGAACTTACGGAGACAGGTGGGTTCTACCCTTCCCGCGGGCCCGGATGCGGCCTGCACCGCCTTGCAACAGTAGTGAAGGAGACCCGCTTCCGTCAACGCAGCCCTGGTCAGATTGGAGAATATCGGTTCCCTGATCAGCCACAGGTTCAACTCCCACGGTGTGCCTCAGTCGCCTTGTTCGCGGTTGGTGCCGAAGACCGTGCTATGCTGCCAGTTCGATAGCGTGAACCCAATTCGCGTCGCCCGCGCGAACTGCTGTTCAGCCGACAATCTCGATGCCGGCAAAAAAGAACGCGATCTCCGCCTTCGCATTCTCCGCGCTGTCGGAGCCGTGCACCGAGTTGGCTTCGATATCCTCGGCGAACCGGGCCCGAATGGTGTCAGCCGCGGCCTTCTTGGGGTCGGTGGCCCCCATCGTGTCGCGGTTGCGGGCGACCGCGTTTTCGCCTTCCAGCACCTGCACCACCACCGGCCCTGACGTCATGAAGCTGACCAGGCCGCGATAGAACGGCCGCTCCTTGTGGACCGCGTAGAAGGCTTCCGCCTGCGCGTTGGTAAGCAGCAGCCGCTTTTGGGCGATGATGCGGAGGCCGGCGTCCTCCAGGCAGGCATTGACCTGGCCGGTCAGGTTCCGGCGGGTGGCATCGGGTTTGATGATCGACAGGGTGCGCTCGATCGGCATGAGGGCGGTTCCTTTGGGTGTGTGGGTCGGGGGGCGCGTTGGGTAGCCGGCCGGCCGGGACAGGATCAACCCCGCTGCTGATTTTTGGCCACCTGAGCGCGCTAGACGATGCCGAACCCAACTTCTGTCGGCCAGTCTTCTGGTTCGCAAGGCTGGAGTGGCGATGGAGCCCCGGTTCGCGGAGCGCGCCACGTGGGACTTATGCCAGACCGCGTTGGGGGTGGCCTATGTCCGTCCTTCCCGCGAAGAGCGGGAATCCAGGCCTACTTCCGGGGTATCGTGGGCTCTCGCCTGGATGCCCGCCTTCGCGGGCATGACGGGTCTTTTCGGCAGGCATGACGGGTCTTTTCGGCAGGCATGACGGGTCTTGTCGGCGGGCATGACGGGTCGTGCGCGGGCATGACGGATCTTTTCGGCGGGTCGGTGTTAGGGCATCGCGCTTACTGCGAATGCTGTCCCGCCTGATATCCCTGCTGATAGGCCCGGTTCTCGGAGTTCTTCCACCCGTTCACGAGCAATCCGCCGGCCAGTCCCGCCGCCGCCCCGATGCCGGCGCCGAGCGCGGCGTTCCCGGCGATCGCGCCGATCGCCGCGCCGCCGGCGGTG
>DATDIC010000482.1:0-3053 GCA_036521275.1 Acetobacteraceae bacterium | reverse complement strand
GGTGCTGCTGGGACTGCACGGGGCAATGGTTGCGCACGGCTACGATGACGTGGAAGGCGACGTGATCGAGCGGGTGCGGGCGATCGTCGGGCCGCGCTGCGTGATCGGCGTGGAGCTTGATCCGCATTGCCATTTGACCGTGAAGCGCGTGCAACTGGCCGACATCATCATTCTGTACAAGGAGTTTCCCCACACCGACGTGGTGGAGCGCGCCCAGGACCTGCTGAACCTGGTGCTGCGCACGGTGCGGGGCGCAATAAAGCCGGTGATGTCGCTATACGACTGCCGGCAGATCGCCAGCTATCCGACCACGCTGCCGCTGATGCGCGGCTTCGTCGATCGTACGTCGGCACTGGAGGGCAAGGATGGGGTTCTGTCGGTCTCCATCGGGCATTGTTTCCCGTATGCCGATGTGCCGGAACTGTCGGGCCGCATATTGGTAATCACCGACAACGACAAGGCGAAGGCGAACCGCCTGGCAACCGAGATCGGACAGGAATTCATCGCGATGCGCGGCCGCACCGCGCCGGACTATCTGAGCGTGAACGACGGCGTAGCCGCCGCACTGGCATTCAATGCGGCGCCGGTGGTGATGGCGGATCCGGCCGACAACGCCGGCGGCGGCGCGCCATCGGACAACACCACCATCCTGCGCCGGCTGATCGAGCGCGATGTGCACGACGCGGCGCTCGGCCCGATCTGGGATCCGATCGCCGTGCGGCTCTGCTTCGATGCCGGCGAGGGCGCGCGTTTTCCGCTCCGCTTCGGCGGCAAGACCGGTCCCGCGTCCGGGCCGCCGGTGGATGCGGACGTAACTGTAACGGCGCTGAAGCGCGACTGCTGGCAAAGCTTCGGTCCCACCCGCGTGCCGCTCGGCGATTGCGCCGCGATACGCGTCGGCGGCATCGACGTGGTGCTGATCAGCAACCGCACCCAGGCGCTGGGGCTGGAACTGTTCACCAATCTCGGGATCGATCCGCGTACGCGCAAGCTGGTGGTGGTGAAATCGACCAACCATTTCATGGCGGCGTACGGGCCGATCGCGAAAAAGGTGATCTATGTCGATGCCGACGGTCCGCTCAGCCGCGATTACCGCAAGGTTCCCTATACCAGGGTGCAACGGCCGATCTGGCCGCTGGACAGTGAAACCGCGCCGAAGCTGCTGCTGTAGTACGGCCCTGATATTGCATTGCGCCACGCCGACCGCTTAACTCCGACCTCCGGGCCGAGGGTAAGCGGCTTGCAACAACAACAAGCCGGGGAGCTTTGCGATGCGGCGACGTGCCTTCCTGCCATCTGCTGCGGCGGCCACCAGCCGGAGCGCCCCGCGCATCGCCCGCGGCGCCGATGCCAAAGTGCTGCGCTTCGGCCTGACCAAGAGCTGACCCAGGCATGCTGGCCTACGCCGTCCGACGCATCCTGACCACCGTCCCGGTGATGCTGTTCGTCGCCTTCTTCGTGTTCAGCCTGCTCTATCTCGCGCCCGGCGATCCCGCCGCAATCATCGCCGGCGACCAGGCGACACCGGCGGATATCGCCCGCATCCGCATCTCGCTGGGGCTGGACCGGCCGTTCGTGGTCCGCTTCGGGGATTGGCTGTGGCACGTGCTGCACGGCGACCTCGGCACCTCGATCTTCACCAACCTGCCCGTCACGCACATGATCAGCCAGCGCCTGGAACCGACCCTGTCGCTGATGGTGCTGACCGTGCTGCTGTCGCTGGTCGTGGCCATTCCGCTGGGCGTGCTGGCGGCCTGGAAACAAGGATCGTGGATCGACCGGATGGTCATGCTGCTGGCGGTGTTCGGGTTCTCCACGCCGGTCTTCGTGGTCGGTTACATATTGGCGTATATCTTCGCGCTGAAGCTCGGCTGGCTGCCAGTGCAAGGCTTCACGCCCATCAGCCGGGGGCTGTGGCCGTTCCTGCGCACGCTGATCCTGCCCGCGGTGGCGCTGGGGCTGATCTATATCGCGCTGCTCGCCCGCATCACGCGGGCGACCATGCTGGAGGTACTCAGCCAGGATTACGTGCGCACCGCGCGGGCGAAGGGCGTCGGGCAATCGGGCATCCTGTTCGTGCACGCACTGAAGAACGCAGCGGTGCCGATCGTCACCGTGGTCGGGCTGGGCGTGGCGCTGCTGATCGGTGGGGCGGTGGTGACCGAGACGGTGTTCGCCATCCCCGGGCTGGGGCGGCTGACCACGGATGCGATCCTGCAACGGGATTACCCGGTGATCCAGGGAGTCGTGCTGATGTTCAGCTTCGTCTATGTGATCATCAACCTGATCGTCGACCTGCTCTACACGCTGTTCGACCCGAGGATCCGCTATTGAGCACCACCGCTCCGGCGGCAGCCGCCGCCCTCCCGGACGTGCTGCCGCCAATCCAGCGGCGCGGGCGCATGAGGACCTTCATCCGGCAGCATCCGACGATCGTGCTGGGCGGAGTGCTGCTGGGCGCGATGGTGTTCATCGCCTTGTTCGCTCCGTGGCTGGGAACGACGGACCCTACCGCGATCGCCCCGGCCAAGCGCATCCGCGATCCATCGGCGCTCTACTGGTTCGGCACCGACATGCTGGGACGGGACATCTTCTCGCGGGTGCTGTATGGCGCGCGCGTCTCGCTGGGCGTGGGCTTCGCGGTGGCGCTGGTCGCCTCCGTGGTCGGCACCGCGATCGGTGCCGTGGCCGGGTTCTCGCGCGCGGTCGATTCCGTGATCATGCGCATGATGGACGGGCTGATGTCGATCCCGCCGATCCTGCTGGCGATCGCGCTGATGGCGCTGACCCGCGCCTCCGTGCAGAACGTGATCATCGCGCTGGCGGTGCCGGAATTCCCGCGGGTCGCACGGCTGATCCGCGGCATCGTGCTGTCGCTGCGCGAGCAGCCCTTCGTGGAAGGCGCGATCGCAGCGGGAACGCGGTTCCCGCGCATCATCATGCGGCACATCCTGCCCAATACCATGGCCGTGCTGCTGGTGCAGGCGACGGTGATTTGCGCCTCGGCGATGATCAACGAGGCGATCCTGTCGTTCATCGGCGCCGGCACGCCG
>DATDIC010000481.1:0-2957 GCA_036521275.1 Acetobacteraceae bacterium | reverse complement strand
CCGTCGGATTCGATGCCGGGAAGCTGGCGGGCGCGGGCGCCGGTGGCCAGGATGATGTGCGGCGATGTCAGGGTGGCGATTTGCTTGCCGTCTTTTTCGACCGTGAGCGTCTGATTGCCGGACAGTTTGCCGTGGCCGTCGAACACGGTGACCTTGTTCTTGCGCAGCAGGTGCGCAACGCCGGAGGAAAGCTGCTTGGCGACCGCGCGCGAGCGCTTCACCACCTTGTCCAGGTCATAGCGTGGATTGTCGGCGGCGAAGCCGAAGTCAGGCAGATGATGCAGGAGATGGTTGATCTCGGAGGTACGCAGCAGCGCCTTGGTGGGGATGCAGCCCCAGTTGAGGCAGATGCCGCCCAGATGTTCGCGCTCGACCACCGCAGTTTTCATGCCGAGCTGGGCAGCACGGATGGCGGCCACATAGCCGCCGGGGCCGCCGCCCAGGATGATGATGTCGAAGCTCTGATCAGGCATGAATTGGTCCTTATGTATCCGCCAGCGCGGCGATCGCCGTGGCATCGAGCCGCTGCAGGGTCCAGTCGGTTACCGGGCGGGCGCCGATGTGACGGTAGAAATCGATTGCCGGCTGGTTCCAGTTGAGCACGCTCCATTCCATCGACCAGCAGTTCCTGGCGCGGGCGGTGGCGGCCAGCCGGCGGAACATGGCGAGCCCAATGCCGCGGCCGCGGAAATCGGGTTCCACGAAGATATCTTCAAGGTACATGCCCGGCCGCGCGGTGAAGGTGCTGAGGGTGTAGTACCAGACCGCAACGCCGACAGCACGGCGATCGATCTCCGCCAGCATCGCTTCGCCGAGCGGGTGCGGGCCGAACAGGGCGCGGGCGAAATCGGCCTCGGTGGCGGTAACGCGGTCGAGCATCCGCTCATATTCGGCGAGGCCGCGGACCAGGCGATGCACTTCCGGGACGTCGGCTTCGGTGGCGTCGCGCAAGGTGAAATGCAAATCGGTCATGACCGGCGCGCCCCGCCGTCATGACCGGCGGGGCATGACGAAGATGCCGTCACAGCATCAGGCTCAGCGGGTCTTCGACCACCGACTTGAACGCCGCCAGCCATTCCGCACCAAGTGCGCCGTCGACCACGCGGTGATCGACCGACAGCGTGCAGGTCATCATGGTGGCGACGACGATCTGCCCGTTCTTCACCACCGCGCGCTGCTGTCCGGCGGCGACGGCCAGGATGGCGGCCTGCGGCGGATTGATCACGGCGGCGAACTCCGACACGCCATACATGCCCATGTTGGAGATGGAAAACCCGCCGCCCTGGAATTCTTCCGGTTTCAGCTTGCCGGACTTGGCGCGGGCGATGAGGTCCTTCATCTCGTTGCTGATGGCGGCGAGACCCTTCTGATCGGCTTTGCGCACGATCGGCGTAATCAGCCCGTCGGGGATCGAGACCGCGATGCTGATATCGACATCGTCGTAATAGATGATGTTCTCTTCGGTGTAGGTCGCGTTTGCTTTCGGCACGCGGCGCAGGGTGACGGCGGCGGCCTTGATCAGCATGTCGTTCACCGAAAGCCGGAATGCGCCGGGGCCTTCCTTCGGTGACTTGCCATTGAGCTGCTCGCGCAGCTTCAGCAGCGGATCGATTTCCAGATCGATCGAGATATAGAAATGCGGGATGGTCTGCTTGGCCTCGGTCAGCCGCCGGGCAATGACCTTCCGCATCGTGCTGTTGGGAACGAGATGATGCGGGGCGGTGATGGCGGGCGGGGGTGACGGCGGCCGTGCGACGGGAGCGGGCGCGGCGGCCGTGGCAGCAGCAGGTGCCGCGGCTGGGCGCTGCAGGGCGCCTTCGATGTCGGCTTTGACGATGCGGCCGTTGGGGCCGCTGCCTTTCACGCCTGCCAGGTCGATGCCGGCCTGCTGGGCCATGCGGCGGGCGAGCGGCGAGGCGAACAGCCGGCCGCCGGCTTCGTCGTGTCCGTTGCCTCGGGTTGGCGCGACCGGCGCGGGTTTCGGCGCGGTGGCGGCGTCCTCGGCCACCGGAGACGGCGAGGGTGACGCCTGCGCAGGTGCGGGGGCTGCGGCGGCTGGTGCCGGGGGTGGCGAGGCAGGGACCTGGTCGGGCACCTTCTCGCCGGGTTCCACCAGCACGGCGATCGGGGCGTTGACCTTCACGCCCTGGGTGCCGTCTTCCACCAGGATCTTGCCGAGCACGCCTTCATCGACGGCTTCCACTTCCATGGTGGCCTTGTCGGTTTCGATCTCGGCGATGACGTCGCCGGCCTTGACCGGCTCGCCTTCTTTTTTCAGCCAGCGCGACAGCGTGCCTTCGGTCATGGTCGGGCTGAGCGCCGGCATCAGGACGTTGGTGGCCATTGCGCTGCCCCTTCAGACGATTTTCTTCACGGCGTCGATCACCCATTCCGGCTGCGGCAACGCCAGCTTTTCCAGATTGGCAGCATAGGGCAGGGGAACGTCCACGCCGTGCACGCGCACGGGGGGCGCATCCAGCCAGTCGAACGCGTGCTCGATCACCTGCATGGCGATTTCGGCGCCGATGCCGGCAAACGGCCAGCCTTCCTCCACCGAGACGATGCGGTTGGTCTTTTTCACGCTGTTGATGATGGTCGCGGTGTCGAGCGGGCGGAGGGTGCGCAGGTTGATCACCTCCGCTTCGATCCCTTGTTTCGCCAGTTCCTCGGCGGCTTTCATCGCCACGCCGACCATGATGCTGAAGGCACCGATCGTGACGCGGTCGCCACTACGCTCAATCCTGGCGGGTCCGATGGGGACCAGGAAATCGTCGCTGGTCGGGCAGTCGAAGGTGTGGCCGTAGAGGATCTCGTTCTCCAGCATGATGACCGGGTTGGGATCGCGGATCGCCGAACGCAGCAATCCTTTGGCGTCGGCGGACGACCAGGGGGCGACCACTTTCAGGCCGGGCACGTGCGCGTACCAGCTCGCGTAGCACTGGCTGTGCTGGGCGGCG
>DATDIC010000480.1:0-5359 GCA_036521275.1 Acetobacteraceae bacterium | reverse complement strand
CGCATGCCGTCCAGCGGGCTGATGGCGGCCAGCCCGACGAACCGATCGGGGTACGCGCCGCAGACACGCTTGAGCGTTTCATTCGAAGCGCCGACGACGCCGCATTCCACACCCGCTCGGTCCATGTCGGCAATGAATTTTTCCATGCGCTCGCCGGGTACGGATTCCGGCTGCGGTACGTATTGTGCGGTGCGGTTGCGGAAGATATGCTTGTAATTGTCGAAACCATAGCCTTCCGGGCGTTCCAGGCGGTCGGCCACCGGATTGCCGGGACGGCCCTGCAACATGTCATGGTATTCTGGATATTCCTCTCCGGCAGGAAGATTGCACTCCAGGTCTATGACCCTCGACATGCTGGCATTCTCCTTTGCTGGGGAAGGCAGATGCGGCCCGCGTCGGGACTTGCCGGCGCACGGCCATGTTGGTTTCGATTTGTGCAGCGCAGTGTTGATGCAACGCGGTCCATCGTCAAGCGCCGACACGCGCCCGGAAAGCGACGATGCCGGCCATCGTTGTATCGTTGGGCCAATTCCTGCGACAAGGCCGCTCGCCAGCACCCGTCATGATGCACTGACCGAAGGAGCGTAACAGTTGATGGAGCATGGAATTGCAGGCCGCCGCGCACGCCGGCACCGTTTGCATCCGGCCGCCGCGTGAGCGATCCCAGCGGACGGTCGCTCGGCGAACGCATTCGATCCGACCTGGAGCAGCGTATCGTTTCCGGCGAATGGCCGCTCGGCCATCGTATCCCGTCGGAACACAATCTTATGGCGGAATACTCCTGTTCCCGCATGACGATGAACAAGGTGTTGTCCGGCATGGCGGCGATGGGATTGATCACCCGCCGCCGCCGTGCGGGCTCGTTCGTTGCGGTCCCGCAGGGCGAGCGCGCAGTCATGGAAATACAGGACTTCGCCACCGAAGCGGCCCGCCTGGGGCACATCTACCGGCACGAAGTTCTCAGCCGCAAGGCCGAGCGGCTGGACGCAGCGCGTGCCGGCGCGCTCGGCCTTGCCGTCGGCAGCCGGGTGGTGCGCGTGCGCTGCCGGCACCGGATGAACGATGTCGCGAATGCGTACGAGGACCGCATTATCTCGCTTGCTTCGGTGCCCGCCGCGGAGCGGGAGACCTTCGTGAATATCCCGCCCGGTACATGGCTGTTGCAGAACGTGCCGTGGACCAGGGCCGAGCACGTGATCCGCGCTCGCAACGCCGATGCCCGGTTGTGCAACATGCTGCAACTGAAGCCGGGCGCCGCCTGTCTTGTGCTGGAGCGACGCACCTGGCATCAGGGCGCGCTGGTTACCGAAGTGACGATCAGCTATCCCGGCGACCGGCACTGGTTCATCGGGCGATTTTCGCCGACGACCGGCACCTGACAGCCGGGCGCAGTCAACCGGTGGCAGGGATTGAGCCTTGACGGTACCCATTCCCATTTTGTATAGGCAAAATGATGGCTTCGCAAGCAGTCCCGGGGTCTCGGGAGCCGCCTCATCAGAACAACATCTGAAGTCGTCGATCAGGGGGAAAACGAATGTTTCATCGCTTGCTTCCGGCGTCGCTGATCGCCGCCCTGCTCACGTTCGGGCTTGCCGCATCGGCGGGCGCGGCGGACAATTTCGGCAACTGCACGGTGACCGGCCAGAAAGGCATGGTCCACGTCACGCCACTCATACCGGGCCAGCTTACGGTCCGCGCCAACCTGCCGGCTCCCGGGTGGTGGAACGGCGATACGCCGGACTCGATCAAGGACGGCTATGAATATTGCATGGCGGCGAACATCGCCTATCGCGCCGGCCTCGATAAGCTGGTCATCGTCACCGCTGCCTGGGCGCAGGTGATTTCGGGGGCGGCGAAGAATTTCGACCTGACGCTGTCCCAGGCCTCGATCACCGAGCCGCGCAAGAAGGCGGTCGATTTCTCGGTGCCCTACTTCAACTCCGATATCGGCGTATTGGTGAAGAAGGGGACGAAGGTGGACAGCGCGTCGGTCAAGAACTTGCGCATCGGCGTGTACCAAAGCACGACCGGGGCCGATTTCGTCGCCAATGTGTTGAAGCCGGAGCAGCAACCGAAGGTCTATCCCAACGTGCCCGCCATGATCGCGGCGCTTACCGCCGGGCAGATCGACGCGGCGCTGGACGATACCGCCGACATGCTCGGTGTGGCCAAGAACTCGAACGGCATGTTCGTCGTTGCCGGACAGTACCACACCGGCGAGACCTACGGCGCGATCTATCCCAAGGGGTCGGTGAACGAGGCCGCCTTCGACAAGATCATCCAGTCGCTGAAGGATGACGGGACCTTGCAGCAGCTCGCCACCACATATCTCGCCAAGGCCTGGGGCACCGATCCCACCACGGTTCCCTATTTCACGCCGTGATAATGGCCGATCGGTAGGCTGGTCGGGCCGGGTTCGGCCGATAGCGTCCAAGCCCGGCGATTCACCGCATAAGTCATTTCACTGCTCGGCAGAGGCAAGGGGCGCGCCATGAACGGGATCATCCTGCGGCCAGGCGAAACCAGGTTGGCAGAGTGGCGCGCCATCTATCGCGGCGCCGCGGCATCGCTCGATCCGGACAGCTATCCGGCGATTTCCCGCAGCGCCGAGGTGATCGACGCGATCCTCGGCCGCGGCGAACCGGTCTATGGCATCAACACCGGTTTCGGCAAGCTGGCGACGATCCGCATCGACATGGCGGATCTGGCGACACTGCAACGGAATCTCGTGCTGTCGCATTCAGCCGGCGTGGGCGAACCGATGCCGGCGCCTGTCGTCCGCCTGATGCTGGCGTTGAAGCTCGCCAGCCTGGCGCAGGGCGCATCGGGCGTGCGCCCAGCCACGGTGCAACTGCTGGAATCCATGTTGACGCGCGGCCTGCTGCCGGTGGTGCCGTGCCAGGGGTCGGTCGGCGCGTCCGGCGATCTCGCTCCTTTGGCGCACATGAGCGCCTGCATGCTCGGCATTGGCGAGATCATGGTGGACGGCATTCGCATGCCGGCGCCGCTCGCGCTGGCGCGCGCCGGCCTTGCCCCGATCACGCTGGGCCCGAAAGAGGGACTGGCGCTGCTGAATGGCACCCAGTTCTCCACCGCCTATGCACTCGCCGGCCTGTTCGAGGCGGAGTTGCTGCTGCGCGCGGGCCTGGCGACCGGCGCCTTGTCGACCGACGCGGCGCGCGGCTCCGACACGCCGTTCGATGCGCGCATCCACGCGCTGCGGCGCCATCGCGGCCAGATCGATGTCGCACAGGCGTTGCGGGCGCTGATTGCCGGCAGTGCGATCCGCGCGTCGCACCTGATCGGCGATGACCGGGTGCAGGACCCGTACTGCCTGCGCTGCCAGCCGCAGGTGATGGGGGCGGTGCTGGACCTGCTGCGGCAGGCGGCGGCCACGCTGGCGACCGAGGCGAATGGGGTGTCGGACAACCCGCTGATCTTCACCGATACCACCGAAGCGCTGTCGGGTGGCAATTTCCATGGCGAACCGGTGGCGTTCGCCGCCGACATGATCGCGCTCGGGCTGTGCGAGATCGGTGCGTTGTCGGAACGCCGGATTGCGATGCTGATCGACCCGGCCCTGTCCGGCCTGCCCGCATTTCTGACCCCAAAGCCCGGCCTCAATTCCGGATTCATGATCCCGCAGGTCACCGCTGCTGCCCTGGTGGCCGAGAACCGCCTGCGTGCCGCGCCCGGCAGCGTCGATTCGATCCCGACCTGCGCGAACCAGGAAGACCATGTCTCGATGGCGGCGCATGCCGCGCGGCGACTGCTGGCGATGGCCGAGAACACGGCGTCGGTAATCGGCATCGAGCTTCTGGTGGGGAGCCAGGGATGCGATTTCCACAAGCCGCTGGCATCCAGCCCGCCGCTGGAACGGGTGCGTGCGCTACTGCGGACCGAGGTTCCGCACCTGGAGGAGGATCGTAGCCTGGCGCCCGATATAGCCGCGGCGGTCGCGCTGGTGCGCTCGGGCCGTGTGGCCCAGGCCGCCGGCAAAGACCTTCTGCCGGAACTCGTCTGATGCCCGGCCGCGCGTTGTCCCTGCGCGCGCTGCTCGCACCCGCATCCGTCGCTATCCTCGGCGCCTCGGAGCGACCTTCGGCGGGACGCACGCTGCTCGAGTCTCTGAACCGGTTTGGCTATGCCGGGGCGATCTACCCGGTCAATCCGCGCTACCAGGAAGTCGCCGGGCTGCGCTGCTATCCGACCCTGTCCGAGGTACCGACAGCGCCGGATGTCGTCGCTTTCTGCATCGGCACGAGCCATATCCGCGACACTCTGCCCTTGCTGGCCGAACGCGGGGTCGGAGCCGCGGTGATCTACGATGGCGGATTCGCGGAACGCGGCGAGGACGGAAGCAGGCTGCAAGCGGACATCGCCGCACTATGCCGGGAAGCGGGCATTGCGCTGTGCGGCCCCAACTGCATGGGCGTGCTCAACCCGGTGGCGCGCAGCACGACCTATCTCGCCGCACTGCGCGACCCCACCGGCTTGGCGGGCAATGTGGGGCTGGTCGCGCAGAGCGGTTCGATCTGCAACGGCATGCTGGCCGACCTGCGCCGCTTCGGCTTCAGCCTGGTGGTTTCAACCGGCAACGAGGCTGTCGTCAGCACCGCCGCCCATCTGGAGTACCTGATCGACGATCCCGCCACCAAGGTGATCGCGACATTCACCGAGACGGTCCGCGAGCCCGAACGCTACGTCGCGGCGCTCGACCGCGCGGCCGCATCCGGCAAGCCGGTCGTTGTCCTGAAGGTGGGCCGCAGCGACCGGGCGCGCCGTGCCATCCACAGCCACACCGGCGGCCTGGCAGGCGAATCGCGCGTGTTTTCCGAAGTGCTGCGGGCGCACCGCGCGATCGAAGTACACGATATGGATGAATTGACCGAGGTGCTGGCGGTCTGCCAAGGCGCGCGCTGGCCGCGGGGCCGCCGCATCGGGCTGACCACCGGCTCGGGTGGGCAGGTCGAATTGATCCTGGACGTCGCGACGCCAATCGGGCTCGATCTTCCACCATTGCCGACGCCGGACCGCGTCGAAGCCGAGCGCGTCATTGGCCCGATCACCGGCGACGGCAATCCGCTCGACTACTGGGGCAACGGCGCGTTCCGCACCAACCTGCCGCATGCGCTGGCGACGCTGGGCGCCAGCAGTGCTTACGATGCAGTCGTCTATTGCCTGGATTCGCACGACGACCAGCCGATGGCGTCGCCGGAACGACTGGCCGAATATGCGGAGTTCCTGACGCAGGCAGCGGAACGCAGCGACAAGCCGCATTATCTGATGAACATGCGGCCGGGAGTGATGAACCGCGCGCAGATTGCTCTGCTGGGCCGGCACGGCATTCCGGTGGTCG